>JAZUFS010000294.1:0-9733 GCA_045640805.1 Treponemataceae bacterium | reverse complement strand
GAGGATAACAGAAATTAACAAACTGAGAGCAGTTTTCTTACCTGAAGTCATAGGTCTTCATTATAGTATCGGCAGAAAGTGCCACTTGCAATAGCATTTGACTGCTGATACTATTATTTTATGCCACGTTTCTCCCCCGTTCAGAAAATACTCCTTGTCTGTTGTGCAGTTATTGTCTGTTTTGTTCTCATAACGACACTCGCACTGCTTATTTCCGGCAAACTTGAACCTGGTAAAAACTACCGGAAAGCAGATATTGCACCAGAAAAACTGGTCCAGGCGGATAAGTCTGGAAACACAGAAGTATTCACGGATTTGGGAACAATCCGGACGGGGACACGGGATGACCCTTCAATTCCGATTGTGATAAAGCCGTATTTCTCATATCCGGCGGATGACATACAGTATTACGAAGAACTGTGCAGGAAAACACGCAAGATGCAGCTGCTCATCTCCCAGTATTTCGCAGAATTCACAAAGGAACAGCTCATGACTGCCGGGGAGCAGAAAGCCAAGCAGGATATTCTGCAGCTGATAAATGATGAGCTTGTACTCGGCCAGATTCCGGCTATCTATTTCGAACAGTACATTTTCTTTGATTGAAAGCAATTACGCATAAAAAAGCCCTGCAATCAACAAACTGCAGGGCATTCTCTCTTTTTCAGGTCAGTTTAGTTCCACAGCGCTGCAGGGTTGACCGCAACGCCGTTTTTGTACACCGTGAAGTGCAGGTGCGGTCCGGTACTTAATCCCGTAGAACCGACGTAGCCGAGGATTGTTTCCGTCGTAACATACTGACCGACCTTGACTGACGGCCACTGAATCATATGTCCGTACAGCGTCTTATATCCTGAGTGATGTGTTACGATTACGTGATATCCGTAGGTGTCGTTATATCCGACAGATGAAACGGTTCCGCCGAGAGCACCGTAAATTTTTGTCCATGAAGAACATGCCAGGTCAATACCTGAGTGGTATGAACGTGCGCCGGTGAACGGACTTGCACGCCATCCGAAGTAGGATGAAATGTAATATGAAGAATGAATAGGTCTGTGGAACAGATCGCCGTTTATTTCCTGGCGTGTTACCCAATCCAGTTCAGCATCCGGTACGAAAAGAGTGGTACCCGCAGACAGAGAATCTGCAAGGGCAATATCATTCAGGCGGGAACATTTATCTGCGTCGACCTCGTATTTCGCCGCAATTGATTCCAGTGTCTCACCGTCTTCACGGACAGTATAGACAATACCGGGCATATTCGGAATGCGGATATAGTCACCTGGCTGAATGTAACGTGTCTGCTTTATATTGTTGACACTGATGAGCGTATCCTGAGTAACGCCAAAATCTTCTGCCAGATAGCCGATCATGTCACCTTTCCTGATGCGGTATACGGTGTAGTACAATTCATCAGGTTCTTCCGGCTCTACTGGAATTACTTCCGCAAACTCATCTGCGTAAAGGGCAGCGCCATTGAGTGTTTCATAACCACCCTGACCGTTGAAAACATCTTCAGTGAAATCACTTTCTGCGACATCAACCGGGGTAGAAACATCGCTGACATCAGCAACGGCTACTTCAGCCGATTTAGAACAACCGGCAAGCACACAGAGGAAAATTGAGAAAATGCAAACAATTTCTAATGCTTTCTTCATTTTTTATTAATCCCTACCAGATACGTTTCAAATGATTCGTTGCGGCATGCTTCAGGTTTGAAGCCCCGCGCAGAAGTAAATATCTCGCGCATACTTTTCAGGAAGGATTGCTGGTCACCGCCCTGGAAAATTTTTACGACAAAATTTCCGCCCGGTTTCAACATCTCCTGAGCATAGTATATAGCAAGTTCGACAAGACCGGAAGACCTTGCCGTGTCAACAACGCGATTTCCTGTTGTTGGAGGAGCCGCGTCGCAGATTACACTGTCATAAGGGCCAAGCGAAAGAGCCTTTGCCCGTACTTCAGGGTCATACATATCGCCCTGAATGAACGTCAGAAAATCACTCTTCACGTCTTTTGAAAGCGGATTCAGGTCAATCGACGTAACATAGCCCGTACCGTCAAGCGTACGCAGGGCAAATGTTGTCCAGCTGCCAGGAGCAGCACCTAAATCAAGGACGCGAAAGCCTTTTTTCAGCATGCCGAATTTCTCATCAATTTCCTGCAGCTTATAGACTGAGCGTGCCGGATACCCTTCGCTGAAAGCCTTGCGGCTCCAGAAATCCGGCTTTTCATAACTGTTCATGTTTTCTTTATCGGTGAAAACTGTTATACTTTTTAGCGATGAATGAACAATATTTTTCAAGACTTGAGAAAATAGAAACTGTACTTAAAGAAAAACTTCCCGGAAAATTCAGCACTGAATGGAAAACTGCTTCTTATGGGAAACTCCCGGATGCAGTTGCTGACAGTGATCTTGAAAAACTGGCGGCGCCCTGCACAGAACTCGTCGCTCTCGGCGGGAAACGCTGGCGTCCCTTACTGCAGGTTCTGTCCGCCGAACTTGTTTCCGGAAAAGCAGAAAACGACCCGACCCTCTCTACAGCATACCGTCTTACGCCTCTTGTGGAGTTTGTCCACACAGCAAGCCTCATTCATGATGATATAGAAGACAACACAGACATGCGCCGCGGAAAACCCGCCGCCCATCTTACTTTCGGCCTTGATGTCGCGCTGAATGCAGGCTCATGGCTGTACTTTCAGGCAGCACGCTGCATAAACGACGAGCCGCTGTCTGCCGGGCTCAAGAACACGCTGTACGACATGTACCTGACGGAGCTCCGCCGCCTGCACCTGGGGCAGTCACTCGACATTCAGTGGCACCGCGACAAGCCGTTCATTCCACAGCAGGAACAATACCTGGCAATGACGCGCCTCAAGACAGGAACGCTCGCGTCACTTGCTGCCCAGACGGGTGCACTTGCAGGCGGTGCGTCCGCAGAGGATGCACGCTTTCTGGGAGAAACCGCAGCATCCATTGGCATCGGATTTCAGGTACTTGACGACGTCATCAACCTGACGACAGGTAACAAGGGAAAGAAACGCGGCGACGATATTGTTGAAGGGAAAAAGAGTCTCCCCGTCATTTTACACTTGCAGGATAATCCTGCTGACAAACAGATAATTACGGGCTATTTTAACAGTGCAGCAGTTGAAGGACCGGACTCCCCTGCCGTAGAAAAATGCGTCGCCCTGCTGAATGACTCTGGCGCGGTCGCAAAAGCGTCTGAAATAAGCAGGAAGCTCATCACCGAATCATGTGCTGTCATACGCGAACGCTGGCATGACAGTACTGCGGCGAAACTGATAGACGGTCTTTTCATGGAGATGCTCGCATAGGATATCACCGGCATGACAGTAAACGCAGAAGTACTTAATTCACAAGCAATAGATTTAGCCTCACGCGGAGATTACCCTGAAGCAATCGCATGCTTCATCAGCGCGCTCAAAATTGACAGGGACAACTATCTCCTGTGGTACAATCTGGGTGTCACGTACCGCGATTCAGGCAATCTTGAAGCCGCACGCGATGCACTGCTTGCCGCACACAAACTCAATGACACTGACGAAGATGTACTCGACACGCTGTCTCTCGTCTACCTGAGCATGAACCGGGAAGATGAGGCATTCAAATACCTGTCAGAAGCTCTTGAACTGAATCCGCACAGTCCGCATCTGTGGAACAATACCGGAGTCCTCTATTTCCAGCAGGGCGAATACGAAAAGGCATGCAACGCCTTTGAACACGCCGTGTCACTTTTCCCGCACTACTATGACGCGCTCTACAACCTGCGCGATGTCTATACTGAGCTTGGCAATACAGTTGGCGCCGAAGAATGCAGCCGCCGTCTGAAAGACCTTAAAGACACACAGGGAGCTCCGAATGCGTGATAAAGCGCTCGTCGTCACTGTCACGGACAAAGATGTTCTTGTAAAACCGCTGCTCACCGGAGCCTGCATCAACTGCAAGAAATCATCGTGCGCACAGCAGGGCACGCCGTTTTCTGTATCAAATCCGCAGAAGTTCGCGCTCAAACAGGGTTCTGTTGTGACACTGACCGCAAACAGGGCAGCACAGTCACTGCAGGCAGTATTCGCCCTGTTCGTACCGGTTGCGGCAGCAATTGCGGGATACCTCTTATCCCCTGAAAATGAAAAAAGCCGTGCCATCTGGTCGATAGCCGGCTTCGTTCTTGCATCAATAATTGTGTTTGCCGTAACACGGCTTTTTCCTCCGCAGAAAAGCAGCATCGCTTCAGTTGAAGAAGCAGCTTCATCCGCGCAGGAACCTTCGGGAATCTGTACCCTTCTCTAGCCGTGCAGGACGATGTTGTTTATTGCGTCTGCCATTTCTGACAGCGGCACCTGCTTCTGAACGCCACCGAGTTCCCACGCAACTTTAGGCATTCCGTAAACGATTGAACTTTCCTCGTCCTGACCGAGCGTACGTGCACCCTGACGGCGCATTTCGGCAAGCTGGGCAGCACCGTCACGGCCCATTCCCGTCATGATGATGCCGAGTGCATGATTCTGGAACGTAGCGGCTACAGACTCGAACAGTACGTCGACTGAAGGACGGTGTCCGTTCCTCTGTTCCGTATCAGTTACGCGGACAATGGTTGCCAGCGACTTTCTTTCAACGATGATGTGGTGGTTTCCCGGAGCAATAAGAATGCGTCCAGGTTTCAGAAGATCACCATCCTGAGCTTCCTTAACCTCAAGCGGACAGATGTTGTTCAAACTGGCAGCAAACTCTTTCGTAAACCCCGCCGGCATGTGCTGGACGACAAGCATCGGCAGCTTTATCTGCGGTGAAAGCTTTGCAAATACTTCGCGCAGTGCATTCGGTCCTCCGGTAGAAATTCCCAGGGCAATCATTTCCAGTTCACCTGGTTCCCTGAGCGGCTTAATAACGGCAGGTTCTCTTTTTGCGCCCGCCCACGCCGGTGTCATGAAACTGAGCGGAATAAGTTTTTCCGCTTCTGAGCGCGGAGTAACTCCTGCACTGTTTTCCAGAGTCGGCATGACAGGTTTTCTTGTCTCTACCGGCTTTGTCGTGACATCTTCTTCTGTGGCAAGATAGGTGTGAAGTGCTGCCCCTGAAAGACCCCTCTTCCGTCTGGCATACTGACCGCCATAACTTGTCAACAGACTGGTAAGGCGGCTTGCAACCTTCTGAATATCAAGTGAAATAGAACCCGACGGCTTCTGGATAAAGTCCGCAGCACCCATTTCAAGACATCGCATGGTAACGGTTGCACCTTCAGACGTAAGGCTTGAAAGAACAATGACAGGAATGTCCATCTTCAGATTCTTGCGTTCCTGAAGAAATTCAAGACCGTTCATGACAGGCATTTCAATATCAAGAACAATAATATCAGGCTTGCAGACAGGAATCTTCTCAAGCGCAAACTTACCGTTCATGGCCGTCGCAACAGTATGAAGATTCGGTGTTGAGTCAATTATACGCGAAACAAGATTTCGCATAAGGGCTGAATCATCAACAACTAATACAGATATTTTATCCATTTTTCACATTCCATTATTTTATATTTTTCTGATACAGACAGGCCCAGTCTGTCTTAAGGAACTCAAACTTCGTATCCATTCCGAACAGAGATTCAGAATGCCCGATAAACAGATACGAATTCGGACCAAGATCATCGTAGAACCTGTTGACGACTGCCAGCTGTGCCGGTTCATCAAAATAAATCAGTACATTTCTGCAGAAAATGATATCAAGGTTTCTGAGCCCTGAATCATTCTTAAGATTATGATAGTCAAACCTGATTTTCTTCATGATTTCAGGTGAAATCTGGTATCCTGAACCCGTTTTCTGGAAAAAGCGTTCAAGATACTTTTCCGGAATACCGCCAATACGGGACGCTTCGTAATATCCCCGCCGGCCGACCATGAGCGACTTGAGGGAAATATCAGAAGCTACAATCTCGTATGTATATGGTTTTGGAAGAATGTCTTCCAGAATCATTCCGATTGTGTACGGTTCCTCTCCGGTAGAACAACCTGCACTCCAGATACGGACAACATTATCGCCTTTTCCTTTCTTTGTTTCAAGGATGTGAGGAATTACATAGTTTATAAGGGCATCAAAATGCGGCTGATTCCTGAAAAATCTTGTCAGATTTGTCGTAACGGAATCAAGGAGCAGCTTCATCTCTTCTTTGTCAGAGACAATCATCCGGTGATACTCACGGATATCAGTAAGCTGTTTTTCGCGCAGACGTTCCTTTAACCTGCTGTCCAGAATAGAGCGGTTAGTCTCCGAAAAAGTAATGCCGCTCTCATCGTAAATCAATTTGCGGAACAACTCAAAATCCGCATCGCTCAATAAATCAGCCATACCAAAAGTTTAACTCAGTTAAGAGGTATCCGCAATAAATAATTTACACTCAAAGGATTGTTTTTACGAACAGATGTACAATTGACAAAAGCATCTGTTGATGAAAGAATAATTCCAGATATGAAAATGAATAACCGGCCGTTCACCGTACTGTTTCTCTCTCTGCTCGTCATGTCCCTTCTTTCATGTTCACTTGATTACAGCGTAAAACAGGCAGAAAATGCGGGCTCGCCGGAATTTGTCTTCACGGATGCAACTTTCACGCGCATTGAGGACAGGAAGAACATCCTGACCCTGAATGCATCTGTCATAGAGCAGTATGTGTCCGACAGCACCATGTACGGCAAGGACCTTACATTCAACGCATACGACAAGGACGGCTCTGTTTCCGTAACGGGTTCATGCAGTCTGTTCTCCGGCAATACGGACACGGGAGAATACTACTTCCTGGAAAATGTTGAACTGGAAAGCTTTACACACGACATGATTCTGTCTTCAGAAGATGTCTTCTGGAACAACAGGACAAGTCAGCTTGTCAGTTCACAGATTGCTCCCGTCAGCGTCGTAAAGCGCGGCAGTTCTGAAGTCACCATTACCGGCCGCCAGTTTTCAGCAAGCGGCTTCAGCAGCTCGTTTGTCTTCAACGGACCTGTTTCCGGCACAATAGTCACAGGAGATGATGATGAAACTGAAGAATAAGTCCCGCGCATCACTTCTCCTGTTCTGGCTTTTCATCGCCATGCCGCTCTCTGCCGATGTCATTCAGTTCAAGGCAGACTCAATGTCGGGCAACACAGGCTCCGGTCAGGAAACGACCATTCTGTCAGGAAGGGCCTGGATAAGCACATCTGAAATGGAAATTAACGCCGACCGCATTGAACTGTCCGGTGCAAATTACGACATCATCACGGCGAGCGGCAGCATCAGCGGCGTCAATACGGAATCGGGATTTACGTTCACGGCGGCAAAGCTGTCATATGACCGCAGAACCGACATCGTCAAACTTGAGGGTAATGTCACGCTCACCGACACGGAAAACGATGTCACGGCGTCTGCGTATCTCATTGAGTACAATCAGAAAACGGAAACTGCAGTCCTTCAGATGAACGTTAAGCTTGTCCAGAAGGATTCAGTGTGTACGGCTGCACTTGCAACATGGCGCAAGGATGAGCGCATGCTTGAAATGTCAGGTACACCGAAAATCGTCAGAAAGGATGACACCTTCACCGCGCAGGAAATCACCTTCAATATGGACACGGAAGAAATCACCCTGGACGGGAAAGTCCGCGGAACAGTCACAGATACATCGGAAACATCTGAAGAAGCAAATACTTCAGATTCATCGGAGGCAGCAGAATGAGCACGCTCAGAGTAACCTCACTTTACAAGAGTTTCGGTCACAAGAAAGTCGTCAAGGGAATTGATTTTTCAATGGAGACCGGCGAAACCGTAGGACTGCTCGGCCCGAACGGTGCCGGCAAGACGACAACCTTCTACATGATAGTCGGCTTCTACCGGCCAGACTCCGGTGAAGTATTCATTGACGATACACTCATCACAAAAAAGCCGATGTACAAGCGTGCACGCCTCGGAATTTCATATCTGCCACAGGAGCCATCCGTCTTCCGGAAACTCACTGTGGAGCAGAACATCTGGTCGGTGCTTGAAACACGCCGTGACCTTACCCGCGCCGAAAAGAAACTGAAGCTCGACAGCCTGATTGACGACTTTTCCATAGGACACATCCGCAAGCAGGAGGCATTCTCACTGTCAGGCGGTGAAAGACGGCGTACAGAAATTGCACGCGCCCTCGCCATTGAGCCGCGCTTCCTTCTTCTGGACGAACCTTTTGCGGGAATTGATCCTATTGCAGTTGCCGACATCAAGAAGACCGTGCGCCTCCTTTCTGAGCGCGGCATCGGTGTTCTTATTACAGACCATAACGTCCGCGATACACTTGAAATCACTGACAGAGCACTCATCATCAGTGACGGTCAGATAATTGCACAGGGTGGAAGAGACGACATCCTTGCGTCAGAAGAAGCCAGAAGGATTTACCTCGGCGACGAATTCAAGATGTAACAATTTTTTGTCTGACATAAAAATATACCTCTTTTTACAGTAACGTTCATTTGACAACTGCCTGACTCTGTGATATCCTATATGCGGATAATTCTGTCTGGAGGACTAATATGAATTATATGTATATAATCCTTCCGGCTGTCGGAATTGTTCTTGGATGGCTAATTCGCTGGCTTTATGCCAGATTTCAATTATCTGCATCAGAGCAGAGAGCAGAACGTGTCAAACAGGACGCGATAAGAGAAGCAGAAGCTCAGAAAACAGAGATTTTATTAAAGGCGAAAGACGAACTCATTCGGGAACGTGCCCAGCAGGAACGTGAAATACGTGAACGGAGAGGTGAAGTACAGCGCACAGAGCGCAGACTGTCCCTCAAAGAAGACGCTATTGAAAAGCGTAACGCAGACCTTGATAAACGCGAACAGGAATTTGTAAAACGTGAACAGGTAATCGCAAACCGCGAGGCTTCACTCACAACGGAAGAAGAAAAGTACCGTCAGGAACTTGAGCGCATTTCCGGACTCAGTGCACAGGAAGCAAAAGACCTCATCATCAAGAGTCTTGAAAACGATGCAAAGCACGATGCACAGGCACTGCTCAACAAGATTGAGCAGGACGCACAGCTTTCAGCTGAAAAGAAGGCACGCGACATCCTCGTGACGACAATTCAGCGCATTGCTACAGAAACTACAAGCGACATCACCGTTGCAACAGTTTCACTGCCAAGTGATGAAATGAAGGGACGCATCATAGGACGCGAAGGACGCAACATCCGCACCCTTGAAACACTGACAGGCGTAGACATCATCATTGACGATACACCTGAAGCAGTCGTCATTTCATGTTTCGATCCGGTACGCAAGGAAATCGCAAAGGTTGCCCTTGAACGCCTCATTTCTGACGGACGCATCCATCCGGCACGCATTGAGGAAATCGTTCAGAAAGTTACCCGCGAAATTCAGAACAAGATTTATGAAGAAGGTGAGAAAGTTCTCTTCGACCTTGGCATCCATAACCTGAGCCAGGACGGGGTACGTGCTCTTGGACGCCTGTACTTCCGCACAAGTTACGGTCAGAACGTTCTCAACCACTCACGCGAAGTTGCCATTATAGCAGGCATGCTTGCTGCAGAAATCGGTGCAGACCGTGAACTCGCAAAACGCGCTGCAGTCCTTCACGATATAGGTAAGGGCGCTGAAAACGATTCAGACCAGAACCACGCAGAAGTCGGTATGGATATGGCACGCAAGATGGGTGGAGATCCACGCATCGTGAATGCTGTTGGAGCACATC
>JAZUFS010000293.1:0-4406 GCA_045640805.1 Treponemataceae bacterium | reverse complement strand
CGACGTACTCATTGTGGGGCGTGGCGGAGGTTCCATTGAAGACCTGCTTCCATTCAGCGAAGAATCTGTCGTGCGGGCTGTTGCCGCGTCAAAAATTCCCGTCGTATCAGCTGTCGGTCACGAAATTGACTGGGCCATAAGTGACTTCGCTGCAGATGTACGCGCGCCTACCCCTTCTGCCGCAGCAGAACTGTGCACGCCGCTTCTTTCAGATATCACGGCATCTCTTTCCAGAAGCAAGGATGAGCTCATCCGCTTTATGGACATGAAAATAGACAACGCGCGTCAGCTTGTACGCTCATTCAGCGGCGAAAATCTGGAACTGCGCTTCAGGCAGATTGAGCAGCCAGTTCTTTCTGCGTTCAGTGACGCAAAGGAAGCACTGCTTACAAACATGAAAAACCGCTGCGATGAGACACGGCAGCGCGTTGAAAAAGCAATAATCCAGCTTGAGGCAGCGGATCCTAAGTCAATCCTCAACAGGGGATTTGCAATGGTCCGCGACAAAGAGACGGGAAAAATCATCAGAAGTCCTGACGGATTAGTTGACGGCCAGCTTCTTGAGATTATCCCCAAAGAAGGAAAAATTACCGCAGCCGTTACCGGCATAAACGGATAACAGCGAAGGAGAACGATATGACTAAATTTGAAGACAAACTCTCACGTCTTGAAGAACTTTCAGACAAAATCAAGAACCCGGAACTGAGTCTTGAGGATGCGCTTGCCTGTTTTGAAGAAGGCATTACGCTCGCACGTGGCATGGAAAAAGATATCGATAAGATTGAGGGCAAAATTCAGATTCTAATGAATCAGCCTGTTCAGCCTGAAGAAAAGCCTGAACTTGATCTGTTCTCCGGAATTGAAGATAACTGATGGCCCGCACAGTAAGTACACGTCCAGTAAAACCACTTCCCACAGAAGTTGCCCGTAAGATTGCGGCAGGTGAAGTCATCGACAGGCCTGCTTCCATTCTGCGTGAAATGCTCGACAACGCAGTTGACTCAGGCGCAGATTCAATCACGGCAGACATTACCGGTGGCGGGATCGACTCTGTCACCGTAACTGACAACGGCATAGGCATGACAAAAGAAGACCTTGCCGCAGCGGCACATCCGCACAGTACAAGTAAGATTACGAGCGAAGATGACCTGAAATCACTTTCCACGCTCGGATTCCGCGGCGAGGCACTCGCTTCCATAGCAGCAGTAAGCCGCCTTGAAATTGTCTCCAGACGGCGGGGCGAAAATGTCGCCTGGAAACTCGCCGCTCCCCTCGCGGGTTCAGGCGGCAACGTCATTACGCCCGCAACACGGCCGGAAGGCACAACCGTAAAGAGCCAGGCTCTTTTTGAAGATATTCCCGCGCGGCGTCTTTTCCTGAAACGCCCCGCAACAGAAACAGCGCAGTGCCGGCAGATTTTCATTGAAAAGGCACTCCCCTTCACCGATATTTCATTCCGTCTCATTGCCGACGGAAAGACACGGCTTGATCTGCCTGCAGGTGAATCGCTCGCAGAACGTTTTGTCGAGGCGTTTGAGATGAGTGAAAGCCCCGAACTGTTCAGTGAAATAACCTTGCAGGATAAAACGCTGTCAGAAGATTTCGGAGACTGGCGCATTACATTACTGCTCGGCGACCCCGCTGTTTCCCGCGCAGACAAACGCCACCTGCTCATTTACGTGAACGGACGGCGTGTTCAGGAATACTCGCTTCTGCAGGCAATTGAGTACGGCGCAACAGGGTTCTTCCCCAATGGCACACATCCGGCTGCGGTTCTTTTCCTTGAAATCAATCCGTCACTCGTTGACTTCAACATACATCCGGCAAAGAAGGAAGTACGTTTCAAGGATATTGCCGCCGTTCATCACGCCGTGAGTACAACGGTCCGGAGCTTTTACGTAAAGCAGTCTGAAGAAAAGCGCGACGCCGTCATTGAAACCGGATGGCACCAGGGTGACATGCAGTTTGATGAAAAACGTGAAATTGCAGATGATGCAGTACCCCGGTACGGAAACTCAGGTACGGACACAGCAATATCACTTGCCGAGGCGGCACTCAATGCAGGACGAGGAGTTTCGTCTGGAACGGAAAGAAATGAAGGGAACAGAACAGATTACACGTACACGAGCGCACGGCCACCGGCAGCTTCGTCTTCGTTTGAAGCCGGTCATACGGCAGAGGCTTCGTACGTTTATGACACACCGCATACTTCTGCAGCAGGCACATCTGCGTACAGCACGACATCATCGGCGCCCGTATCTTCCGCTTTTGGCATGCATGACGACACGCCTCACGTGCCGCTTGATTCGTTCAAATACATCGGTCAGATAATGCAGGTGTTCCTTGCTGTTGAAAAGGATGACACACTCCTTCTGATTGACCAGCACGCGGGGCACGAACGCATTCTGTACGATAAGTTCATGAAAGGCGCCGGAAGGAAACAGCCGCTTTTGATAGCAGAGACTTTTGAGACTGAGTCTGATGCAGACGATACCTACATCAGCTCCCTCCTGCCCGCTCTTGATGAGGCAGGATTCAGTCTGAAGCAGGTTGAAGCAGGCATCTGGGAAGTAACGGCTGTTCCAGCGACCTGGCAGGGAAAAGCCGGCGACCTGTACACCGCGCTCATAGAAAAGCGGATTGAGCCGTCTGAACTACAGAGAACGCTTGCCGCATATACTGCCTGCCGCGGAGCCGTAAAGGAAGGTCACTACCTTGATGCAGGAACCGGCCGCATGCTTGCAGCCCAGATTCTCGCACTGCCAGATCCGCACTGCCCGCATGGCCGCCCGCTCTGGATAGCGCTGAGTCAGGAAGAACTGTACGCACTGATAAAGCGGACGTAAGTTGCCGCAGATTACTCTTCGAACCAGTTTTCAAGCATAAGGTTTGACACTTCCTGAATCGGCTTGAAATCTGTAATATTCCGCGTAACGAGAATCAGATTGTTCGAAATGGCTGTAGCCGCTATCATCAAATCAAGTTTGGGCAACACCGTTCCTTTTTCTTTCAAACGCGCCATCAGATCTGCGTAAACACTTGCTGCAAAATCAGTAAAAGGGAGTATTTCATAGAGTCGCTGGACATGATTTACCCAATAGTTCCAGCGACGCTCTTTTCTCTTTCCATCAGGCATGCTTTTCACACCTGCCAATGCTTCTGCCCAAACTACAGAACATATGGCCGAGTACTCTATATTTTCAAATATCTTATCTGTCACCAGATGATTTGGTTCCGGTTTTGAAGGTTCTGAGATAATACTCGTATCAAGCAGGTACATCTTCATAAACAGCCATCCTACTCAAAATCTTCAGGATGACGTACATATGGTTCAAGTTCTCTCTCTCGTTCATAAAAGAGATCTTCTTCTTCATTTGTCGTTTCTGCAAGATCATCCGCATACTTTGCACGCCATTTTATAAGCCCTTCTGCAAAAAGATGCCTCTTATCAATCACCCCTGTACTTTCCTGATTGTTCAAGTACGCAACAGTCTTTCCGTGACGGGTAATCTGAATCTGCTCGCCCTTCTCTTCCACGAGATGCAGATAATACGGCAGTCTGTTCTTTGCTTCACCAACGGATACTGAAATCATGTGCGCCTCCGTTGTTTAAGAATATAGTATTTTGGCTAATTTGTCAAATTTTTGGCTATTTTTCGCCTGAATCGCTACCCGAATTAATACATCAGATTGTCGAGCAGTACATTCACTTCGTCGGCACGATAGTCAGGGGCGGCATCCTGTAACAGCAGCAGGTAGCCGGTCGCCGTGTCAAAATCGCCGGCGTAAATGTACACGTAGGCAAGCTCTATATACGCGTCATAATCCGCCGGATTATCGCGCAGGATATTCAGATAAATGTCAACCGAGTTCTGGTACTGGCCGTTTGCAGCATACGCGTTGGCAAGGCTCTTTGTAAGCTGAATGTTTCCCGGAGCAAGTTTCAGCGCGGTCTGATACGTCGTAATTGCGTTCGCGTACTGCTCATCAAGCACATATGCGTTCGCAAGATTGTTCCACGCATCAATACTTGTCGGAGTCTGTTGTACTGCCACATTCAGCAGCTTGATTGCATCGTAGGCGTCGCCGTTTTCAATATAGAGTCGGCCAAGATTTATGTACGCGCCCGTCATTTTCGCATCTGCTGATATTGCCTTTACGTACCAGGTAAGCGCGTTGTCAAAGTCATCCATTGCCTCGTAGATAAGGCCGCACGTATACAGATAACTCGCGTTGTTTACCGCCGTCGCAGCTTTCTTTGCATAGGTTATTGCATCCGTATAATTACCTCTGTTGTACAGAAGAACTGACAGATTGTAGTTAGTGACATCATCATCAGGTGACACCTTCAACGCTTTCTTGAAGTATGACTCTGCCGTCATTGCATCACCTGACGCGTAATATGC
>JAZUFS010000292.1:0-1527 GCA_045640805.1 Treponemataceae bacterium | reverse complement strand
CTCATCATCCAGACGGATGAGCACAATCTGCAAAAAAAAAACGCGGCGAACCCATAGTCCACCGCGCTTTTATTTAATCAATCCAACTTATTTGTTGCAGAGATCCTTCAGAGCCTTTCCAGGCTTGAATTTTGGAGCGGTCTTTGCAGGAATATTTACAACAGCCTTTGTCTGTGGGTTGTGACCTTTACGAGCCGGGCGCTTTGCTACTTCAAAAGTACCAAAACCAATGAGCTGTACTGAGCCGCCCTTTGCCAATTCTGCTGAAACGACCTTTGTAAAAGCCTTTACTGCAGCTTCAGCATCCTTCTTTGTTGAACCTGTTTCTTTTGCGATTGCATCTACGAGTTCTACTTTGTTCATACAACAATTCTCCTTTATTCGTGCGTTGCAAGAATTAACTTAACTTACATGTATACTATAACCCACAAACCGTGAGAACGCTAGCAAATTCCGCACTTTTTACGTTTTTTTTTATGGTATCACTGAATTCTGTACGTTTCAGGCGCCCCAAGATATGATTCACGCATTTTTTCTGCCTCAGGATGGACCACAATCTTTTCGAGAACAATGCCTGGCGTAACCGGATACACTTTCACGACGTTCAGTCCCGGGGTACATACTTCATACACTGTAGACACGCGGATGTTATTCTCAATACCTTTTGCCCAGAACATTTGATTGTCACCCACCGCAAAATCTGGCGGAACGACGTCACACAAAAGTGGCTTGCCGTTGATTTCAGCCACAAACTGCATCTTGTTGTCACGGGCGGCGGGATTAGACGGGTTCATGTAGAAATCAAACGCGTATACACCTTCGCCGGCGAGCACCATACGGTATTCTGCTGCAGTGGCGTCAGTGTACTTTTTGTAGAACGGTGTCACCGGGAATGCCTTGATGGCAGAAAGCGTCTTGCCGTAGCCTGGCAGATCGCGGAACAACTCGCCGGCAGCGCCTGCATGCAGTGCAAACGCGTGGGCTGCTTCCATGGAAACGTAGCCTGCTGTGTCGACATAGGTACCTTTCTCAAGTCCTGCCCTGTCACCCGTTTCATAACACGCAGATGGGACGTCAGCGTCTACGGTAAGGACTGCAAGAATGCGGCCGCCATGACCGTCTGTTCCCCGGAAGGTGATGACATCTTTCTTAGAAGCAGAACGAGATGACTTCTCTCTGTCAATGCTGATGACGTAATTGACGACATCAGGGCTTTCGTAAGCAGAGCCTGCAGCCTTTTCTATGGAAAGGAACCGCTCATTTTCTGATGAAGCAAATGAAACTTCAAGGGATGGCATGGTGGTGCTGCAGGAAGCGGCCTTGAACACGGCGCGCGTAACTGACGGGTCTTTGAAAGCGTCAAGCGTAAAGTTCGGGTCGGTCCAGTCCTGACCGGTGGTAACGCGCTCATCCCCTTCAAGCCAGAAGACGCAGCGGTCTTTGCGTGTCGGTTCAACCGTCATGTACACAGGGTAGCGGTTTTCTGCTTCGCACCAGTTGACGAAGCCGAAGTGCTCGCTCCAGCCT
>JAZUFS010000291.1:0-3945 GCA_045640805.1 Treponemataceae bacterium | reverse complement strand
CTGCTTCAGGGCTACGACTTCCTGTGGCTCTACCGCAACAAGAACTGCATCATGCAGGCTGAAGGCGCTGACCAGTGGGGTAACATCACGACAGGTATTGAACTTATCCGCAAGATTGAAGGCAAGGAAGCATACGGCTTTACCATGCCGCTCGTTCTGGACAAGTACGGCAATAAGTTCGGCAAGTCTGCAGGAAACGCACTCTGGCTGGACCTTAACAAGACATCAAGCTACGAGCTGTACCAGTACCTGGTCAACGTAGATGACAGCATGGTTATTTCTTACCTGAAGATTTTCACCTTCCTTACACCGGAAGAAATCATGGAGCTTGAGAAGAAGAACGCCGAGCATCCAGAGCTCCGCGAGGCTCACAAGGCTCTTGCACGCGAAATCATCACCGACCTGCATGGAGCAGCCGAGTACGAGAAGGCTGTTGCAATCAGCGAGGCTCTGTTCAAGGGCGACATCAAGAAGCTGTCACTCAAGGATATTGAGGTTGGTTTCCGCGACGTTCCTACAATCGAGATGAGCGCAGAAGCTACCATCATGGATGTGATGGTCAACAACAAGATTGTCTCAAGCAAGCGTGAAGGCCGCGAGTTCCTGCAGGCCGGCACAATCAGCCTGAACGGCGACAAGGTCAGCGACGAGAATTTCATGGTCACAAAGGATATCGCCATTGAAGGAAAGGTCATCGTCCTGCGCCGCGGAAAGAAGAAGAACTACATCCTGAAATTCTAAACGGATTGGGGATATCCCCCGACTGATAAACAGAAAGCAGTGTGTTATACTGAAATCATGAAGAAAACCTTATTTGTCTTAATGATTTTTGTATGCGCACTGCTTTTTTCATGCGCAACGAACAGTGGCGCTGCTGATTCTGATGAATCTGAATCTGCGGGACGTGATGCCGTACAGCCGGTTACGCCTGCTCCTGAATCTGGCTATTTCGCCCTGAAACTTGCGGATGACCCGGTATTTGCTGAATGGCTTTCAAAATATACGTTCGAGCGTTCTCCTTCATTTAATGGAATTCCGCTCATTTCTGACAATGCAGCTTTTGACGCTATTCCGGCTGATGTGAAGGCACGTAAGGAAGCGGCAGAAGCTCTTGAAGACGAGAACCGTTTCCTTGATGCCTGGTACTCGTACGGAGAAGATGATAACGAGTATATTGTTGCCCTTAAGATTCTGTGTCTTATAGAAGACTGGACAGACACCATCATGCATCAGGCGTTTGTCCTGAGTAATCTGGAACCGGGTCAGGATCTGTATGAGTACCGTGAAAACATGAACCAGACTGGTGAAAAGGTGTTCTGGGATCCGGTCGAAAAAGCAGAAGAGTACGTCGAGCAGTATTGTGACGGTGTCATGCCGCATATCATTGAACTTGCGCTCGGCTGCTACTATCAGGATGCCGCCCTTACTTTCGGGGATGAGTGGATTATCCCGCTGGAAGATACGTATGAAATTTCTGCAGAGTATTTCAAGAAAGCAATTACTGCAGGGGTTTACAATGATTACAGCCTTTTCAAGAGTGTAGATACGTTTATTTCTGCAGGCTATTTGTCTGACGCGCTTGCAATCGTTCATTGCCTTGAAATCGGTGAACCGGAATACTGTTTCCATTTTTATCAGGAAGCACGCACGTACATGATTATGGGCGAGTATCAGAAAGCCCTGCCATGTGCTGCCCGTGGAATCGTTTACGCGACTGTACCGGATGATGTTTCAGCCTGCGCGATGCTGATGGCAGACGCTTTCATGTATGACAGAACGGACACAGAAAGTGCCCTGGCCGTCATGAACGCCACGAAACCGTATATGGGTGACATGTATTTCATGAGCCCCGTTTTCATGACCCTTGATATCCTTATGTACGCCAAAAACAGATATCCGGGGGCATCGTTTGATAAGCAGATCATCAGTGAGCTCAACGATGCATTTGCGTGGGAATGTTCTGACAGTGGCTATCTGTGGGAACTGACCGATTATTTCTACAACTATCAGTTTATTGACCTTGGCATAACGTGGATTGAAGGAATCCTGCAGGATTATGAAGGTGACTGTCTTGCGTACGGAAACCTGAACTTTGAGCTCGGCCAGTTCTATCTGCAGACAGCGGATTATCAGAAAGCGCTCGACTGTTTTAATGCAGCAGAAGAAAGCCTGACAGAAGCTGGCGCGTACAATGCTGCTACCAGCAATATTCCGTACTATCAGGAAGTGTGTAACGAGCAGTTGCTCAGTCAGCCGAAAAAGAACAAGGCATAATTAGTTTGTGTTTTCCGCAATCACCCCTTATAATTTTAAGTACAGTAAATTATTAGGAGTAAATTGTGGAAAAGAAAAAACTCTCTCTCGGGGCAAAGATTCTCATCGCCCTCATCCTGTCAATTGTAGTCGGACTTCTGTTCATGAAGAACCCGACCTTCGCGACTGAGTACATCATACCGCTTGGAACAATCTTCCTGGACCTGCTTAAGTTCATCGTTGTTCCGGTTGTCCTGTTCTCAATCATGGCTGGCATCATCTCAATGAAGGATGTCAGGAAAGTCGGTTCTGTCGGTATTACGGCTCTTGTCTATTACATGCTGACAACACTATTCGCTGTAACAATTGGTTTGATTGGCGCAAACATTTTCAAGGGAACGTTCCCTGCAATTGCTACAACGGATTTGAGCTACACCCAGACTGCATCAACAAATTTCATGCAGACACTGGTAGACATTTTCCCGTCAAACTTCATCAGCCCGCTTTCAAACGCAACAATGCTCCAGGTCATCGTCATGGCAATTCTGGTCGGTTTTGCAATCCTGCTGCTCGGCGAAAAGGCAGAGAAGACTGTTGAAGGCGTAAACCGCTGGAATGACGTTTTCGTAAAGGCTATGGATATGATTCTGCAGCTTTCACCATACGGCGTCTTCTGTCTGCTTACTCCGGTCATCGCAACTAACGGACCGCAGATTATCGGCTCACTGGCAAAGGTTATCGGCGTTGCATACCTGTGTTACGTCGTTCACGCCCTTATCGTATACTCACTTACCGTAAGCACGCTCGGCGGTGTTTCACCATGGGCTTTCTTCAAGGGAATGGCTCCTGCAATGATCTTCGCTTTCTCAAGTGCTTCATCAGTCGGTACACTGCCAATCAACAAGGACTGCGCAGAAAAGCTTGGTGCTGACAAAGACGTTGCTTCTTTCGTACTGCCGCTTGGTGCAACAATCAACATGGACGGTACGGCAATCTATCAGGGTGTGTGTGCAGTCTTCATCGCATGCTGCTACGGCATTGACCTGACACTCGGCCAGATGCTCACCATTATTGCAACAGCAACACTCGCTTCAATCGGTACGGCTGGCGTTCCTGGTGCCGGTATGGTCATGCTCGCCATGGTTCTGACATCAGTCGGACTGCCGGTTGACGGTATTGCAATCGTTGCCGGTGTTGACCGCATCTTCGATATGGGACGCACAACGCTGAACATCACTGGTGACGCAGCTTGCTCTATCATCGTAACCAACCTTCAGAAGAAGCGCGAAGCCCGCAAGGCAGCAAAAGCCAAATAAGCGCGCGATTCGCTTTTGCGTTTTTTTACAGAGGAGTCTATTTCGCAAAATGTAAAAAACATTGATTTTGCGAAATAGACACCGTATACGTATAACGACCCGCAATTTTGATATGTACCCCTCTTACTTTTGTCCAGTAAAAGGGGTACATATCATTTTTGGAGGATCGTCAACCTAAAACTTAACTCCAAAGTGATTCAAGATTTCTTTCATTGCATCCTGGCCAGTTAAACAGGTATCTCTGAGATATCCGCGTTCGTATTTCCATTCTTTTAGTCCTCTATAATAAAACAGCTTAAGTTCTTCTGTGATGATGAATGGAACAATATTGTGCTTCAGGCATTCCTTGAACATAATCAAGCGGCCAATGCGCCCA
>JAZUFS010000290.1:0-6929 GCA_045640805.1 Treponemataceae bacterium | reverse complement strand
TTCTCAACTGAGTCGACGTTTACGCAGCCGCCATAGTAGCGGTGCTCAGGATATCCTTCTGCGTACTTGTCTGTAAGGAGGTTGCCCATAGCAGCCTGTGTTGCGAGTGAGCAGTAGTTTTCAGAAGCGACGAGCTTCAGGTGGCTGCGCTGTGTTTCAAGCTCTTTAACCACGTCTGCTGCGATTGAAGGATTTACAGTTGAAACCTGAGTAAGGTTTGCAACATACGCTGTCATTGCTGTGTTGATTTTCTCAACTGGTGTGCTGGAGATGTACTCCTGTAATGGTGTCATGGGAAACTCCTTGTAATGCCGTGAATTATGGCATATAAACGTTTCTGACCTGTCCAGGCGTGCGGCAGGCTTAACACGGGAAAATCCGTGCACTTCACGATGGTTAACTCCATCATAAACGCCAGAAGTTATGTCTCTAATGTACAGAATTTCGAAAGGATGTGCAAGACTTCACAACCATCATTCATTCAGTATGAAAAATGAAAATCTACGCTGAAAAACGTAAAATATTCTTTTACAAAACCGCTTTACACGTGATACTTTTATAAAGATCAGGAGAAATATACATGGAACAGGAAGTTGTAACTACCAGCGTTTCAGGCAATGCGGCCATTGTTGCAGATGCGCTTTGCTCTCAGCTTAAAAAAGACCTCACAACATATAATGCGGTCATTTTCTTTGCAAGCGTGAAATATGATTTTGCAGAACTTTCAACCGAGTTGAAAAACCGGTTTCCGAAAGCTGAAATTATCGGTACCAGTACATCCGGAGAAATATCACCCAAGGGATTTACTACCGGCTCAGTTGTACTGACCACAATCTCTGACAGCAGGACGAAATTCAGCGGCGTTATTATTGATGGCGTCGATAAATTCCCGATTGTCCACAAGCCGGCAATTGAAGCAGCCATGGCAAAGAACGGCATCCGGGCGAACGATCCCGAATCGCACAGGAATTCATTCGCAATCAATTTCGTCAACGGATTGTGTAACGCCGAAGAAGCGTTCCTTTCTTTGTTCTATGCAATTATCGGCAATGATAAATTCGTCGTAGCGGGCGGTTCTGCAGGTGATGACCTTCAGTTCAAGCAGACTTACGTATCGTATAATGGCGTGACCGTTTCAGACGGATGTGCCCTTCTGTTCGTGACAACCGCGCTTAAGTTCGATATCAGGAAAGAGAATATTTACAAGCCGTCCGGTAAATCAATCAAGATTACTGATGCAGACACAAAGACACGCTGCGTCATCACGATTAACGGAAAGCCCGCCAAGCAGGAATATGCTGATGCAATCGGAGTTCCTGTCAGTCAGCTTGATAACGCAGTCCTTGACCATCCGTTTGGCCGTGTTTTCGGTGATTACATCTACATCTCATCAATTGCGGGTTTTAATCCTGACAACACCGTCAACATGTATTGCCGTATCCTGAAGGATAGTGAAGTTGACCTGCTTATCCCTGATGACTGGGAAGCAATGGGAAAGAATACCTGCGCCGAAATAAAGGATGAAATTACTAATCCGAAGTTCGTCCTGTTCATCAATTGTATTCTGCGTACGATTTACTTTGGTAATCTGAAGGCATATGAGAAACTGACACGCCTGTATAACGATAACTTCCCGGTATGGTGTGGTTTCTCAAGTTACGGCGAGCAGTTCGGTCAGATCAACTCTAATCAGACACTGGTTTCCATTGTTATTGGTGAGTAAAGGCAGGAGAGAAAAATGTTTTTAGATGATATTTCAGTAGAAAAAGCAATAGATGGTGGTCTTGAACTTTCAAAGATCCTGATGAAATCCTGCAGTACCAATAACCGTGCTGAAAACGTTCTTAAAGATGAGATTTCACAGGTTGCAAACGAACGTGAAATCCACCAGAAACAACAGGATGCACTGAGCAAACTGTCTCAGGTAAGTGAAAGCATTACCGGCGATGCTGATAAGATGATTGCCGCCAACGAGCAGACTTCAAGCGGACTGGAGCAGACGGCAGCTCAGTTTGAGGCATTCAGAGGCCGCGTTAATGAACTTGAGCAGAATGGTGTACGGCTTTCTGGCAGATTCAATGAAGTAAGTGCCCAGATTAAGAAGATTAATGAGTTCGTCAACTCGATTCAGTCAATTGCGTCTCAGACTCAGCTGCTTTCTTTCAACGCATCAATCGAAGCTGCTCATGCTGGTGAAGCTGGAAAAGGTTTCCGCATCATTGCTAATGAAGTTAAGAACCTTTCTGTCAATACAGATACGACTTCACAGAAGATTGGCGATGCACTGAAAGTCCTTGTTGAGACACTGAAAGAACTTAAAGATGCGAATGATCAGAATACGAAAATGCTCAAAGATCTTCAGAATACTACCCGTGAGTCTGTTGAAATCATTGAAGCGTTCAAGGCAACAAATGATGAGAATTCTTATTTTACAGGCCGCATGATTGAGCAGCTTAAAGAGAATCAGACCTCAATCGAAGAGACGATTGAGAGCGTCAAGGAAATTGAGGAAATCAATGCAAAGAAACTGAAGGCTATTTCAGACAGCCAGACAATTTCTCTTATTGACGTTAATGACCGCATCTCCTTCATCATTGAACTTGAGGAAATTTTCAAGTTCCTGAAGCAGGCGAACGACGAAGAGCAGTCTAAAAAGGATATGTTCAAAGCAAACTGATGCATAAAGAGTCAGTTTCAGGTACAATGCCGGTATGACAAAGATTTTATTTGTCTGTCACGGCAATATATGCCGGTCCCCCATGGCAGAGTTTCTTCTGAAGGATATCGTTCAGAAGAAAGGCATTCAGGACCGGTTTTTTATTGCCTCGGCAGCTACAAGCACAGAAGAAATAGGAAACGGCGTTCATTATGGAACGCGCAACAAACTTGCCCGCTACAACATCCGTTGTGACGGCCACCACGCACGGCAGATGACACGCGATGATTATGACAAGTACGACCTGCTCATCGGCATGGACAGCGCGAACGTCCGTAATATGACACGGATAGCAGGCGGCGATCCCGAGCATAAAATCCACAAGATGCTCGAATACGTGTATGACGGGCCGGGTTTTCCGCCAGAGTACGTCCCCGATGTCGCCGACCCCTGGTACACAGACAACTTTGATGAAACGTACGACGACATATCCCGCGGACTTGAGGGGTTGCTTAAAAAGCTCGGGTATTGACCGCTGAAATAGCGTGACTGGGGCATTATATGTCCCTTTGATGTGCAACAATTCTTTATAGATTATTTTTAGATGTAGCGATATGGTTTTTTGTATACATAAAGATATTAGAGTATGCTACAATAGAAAGGGTGGTTGCAATGATTAATTCGATACTGGATACGATTTTTAGTAATACAGAACATTATAAAAAACGGAATTCAAAAGAAGACCGAAAAAGCAAGGCTCAGTTTTTTACTTCCAAAAAAACTGCACTCCAGATGGCTGATTATTTGAGTTGCAAAAATGATGAGACCTCTATTATTGAACCGGGGGCTGGTAATGGAGCACTTGCAGCTACAGTTATTTTCAAGCTTATCAAAAATGGCTGTAAAAAAATCACTTGCACCTTGATAGAAAATGACATAGGAATTCTTCCTACCTTAAAGGAAACAATAAGGGAAATGGAGAGCTTTGCGACTATGAAGGGCGTGAACCTTTCTTTTACTGTTTTGCAAGATAATTTTTTACTTTGCGATGATTTACCAGAATACGATATAGCAATAATGAATCCACCTTACAAGAAGATCAGAAAGGATTCTGTTGAATCACAGAAAATGTCTGATTTTGTTTATGGGCAACCAAATCTTTATTCACTGTTTATGGTAAAAACGCTTCGTCTTCTAAAAACGAATGCAGAATATGTATTTATTGTACCCCGTTCATGGACATCTGGCGAATATTACAAAACAGTCAGAAAATATATCCTGGACAACACAGATATCAGTACTATCTGCATCTTTAATGAGAGAAATATGTCTTTCAGTGCAGAGAATGTGTTGCAGGAAACGATGATTTTTGCGGGCAAAAAAAACGGACATCAAAGGGAGATGATTTCCATTGATGTTTCAGATGGTGACCAATTTACGAGTATTAATCATTATCTTGTATCAAGTACAACAATAAAAAATATTGGTTCGAATTCATATCTGCTGATTCCTAGTACACAGAATGAAATCAATGTAATTAATAAGTTTTCAAATGCAAAGGGCACCTTTAAGGATGCCGGATATGTTTTCAAAACTGGTCCCGTTGTTGAGTTTCGGAACAAAGATTTCCTTCATATGGAGAAAGAAAAAAACTCAATTCCAATGTTCCGGTCTACTAATATTTCTTCAGGTTCATTTTCGTTTCCTATAATGATTAACAAACCTCAATATATTGATTCAAGAGCAGATAAGTTGCTTTTAGCGAATGAGAATACAATTCTTGTTAGAAGATTATCTTCGAAAGAAGAGAAGCGGCGTATCCAATGTTGCCAATATAAGAAATTGAAAGGCTACTCCAAAATTTCAATAGAAAATCATGTTGATTATCTTACTAGAATTGATGGTGGTACGATATCAGAATCAGAATTGGCTCATATTAGTGGGTTACTGATGTCTGATGAGTATGATTTATACTTTAGATTGCTTAATGGTAATACTCAGGTAAATGCACAGGATCTGAATAATCTTCCATATTTGGAAAGGGGAATCAATCAATGAAAAGAAAAGTAAATGATTATACATATGATGTTCTTAATGATATACGTGATATTTTAATGCACATTGGAATGCCTGAAAAATACTGTAACACGCGATGTGTTCTCGTTATGGCAGCATGTTTGGAAATGGTTCCGGGGAAAAAGTGGGCTTCTATATCTGAAGACTACCATGGAACTCATGATATCATCAGTTTTATTAATACGAATTATCCTAATAAGGCTGGGTTAGATAAAAAAGGTTATCAGGAGAATTCAAGGGAAACCATCAGAGATGATACTATCAAAGTGTTTATTTCAGCATCTCTGATGGAAGAAAAAACAGGCTTGGCATCAAATGATCGGAACAATTCTTACAGAATTACATCTCAGTTTGCCAGCTTGTTAAGAAAGTATAAATCTGATATGTGGAACGAGGAGTTAGGGGTCTTTCTTTCTAACCATCAGAAATATTCAGAAAAATTAAAACAGGTACGAGAAATTGATGCCGGTTATTCAGTAAACTACAACGGTTTGTCTTTTACCCTTGGGAGAACAGCACATAATAAATTGCAAAAGCTAATTCTTGAGGACTTTACAAAATATTTTGCATCTGGCGCCTTACTGCTTTATATTGGGGATACATCAGACCGAATAAAAAGTTACGATAATCAGAAACTACAGAATCTTGGTATTAAGGTACTGTCTGATTCTCCAAAACTTCCTGATATTATTCTGTACGACGAGTCTAAAAATCGAGTGCTTTTTATCGAAGCATATTCAAGTACTGGTGAATTCAACATTGATAGAGTTGAATTTATAAAAAGTCTTTGTGATTGTAAAAAAGGTACAGAGGTCGCATTTGTTACGGCTTTTCTAAATACTAAAAAGATGCTTCAGGTATATCCAAAAATCGCATGGGATACAGACATATGGGTTGCCGAGGATGCAACCCATATGACGCATAAAAACGGAGATATGTTTTTGGGCAGAACATTGGATTAATCCAGCTTTCGCTTACTCTTCTGCCGCTTTTATGAGCGCGTAGTACATTCCTTTCTTTTCCATGAGCTCAGCGGGCGTTCCGCTTTCTTTTATGCCGCCGTCTGCAATGACGAAAATGCGGTCTGCGTTCTGAATGGTAGACAGGCGGTGTGCGATGACGAAGCTCGTGCGGCCTTTAAGAAGCGCGGCTATGCCTGCCTGTACCGTCTGCTCTGTCTTCGTGTCGATGCTGGAAGTCGCTTCGTCCAGAATAAGGATGCGCGGCATGCGGACCATGGTGCGGGCGAATGCGAGCAGCTGGCGCTGTCCGTTTGAAAGCTCGCCGCCTCTTGCCGTAAGCTCAGTATCATATCCCTTTTCAAGCTTGCTGATGAAATCGTCTGCATGAACGGCTTTTGCGGCCGCTACAATCTCCTCATCAGTAGCGTCCAGTTTTCCGTACGCAATGTTCTCGCGGACGGTGCCGCTGAAGATGTAGTTGTCCTGCGTCATGATGCCCATCTGCTGTCTCAGGCTTTCCATGGTGACGGTCTTTACGTCAGTACCGTCAATGAGCACGTGGCCTTTCTGAGCGTCGTAGAAGCGGCAGATAAGGTTGACGATCGTCGACTTGCCGGCACCGGTCGGGCCTACCAGGGCGATTGTCTCGCCGGGCTTTACGGTGAACGACACATCTTTCAGGACAGGCGTATCTTTCTCGTACTCAAACGTTACGTTATCAAACTCGACGGCGCCTGTAATGTCGGGCAGTGTGCCTGCATCCGGGGCGTCGAAAATCTCAGCCTCAGAGTCCATTATTTCAAAGATGCGCTCGGCGCCTGATGCTGCGTTCACGAACTGGTTGTAGAAGTTACTGATGTTCATGATAGGCTGCCAGAACATGCCGATGTACCACGCGAAACTGATGTACGTTCCGATGCTGACTGCATCCGGTCCGAGCTTTCTGATGCCGACAAAGTACAGCATGAACGTTCCCGCTGCCCAGCACAGGTCAATGACTGAGCCGAATGCGTCGCACCATTTTACGGCGTCGACGAACGTTGTGCGGTGTTCTTCTGTAAGCCTGTCGAACGTGCCGCTCGTTTCTGTTTCAGCGTCAAAGCTTTGAATGGTCTTTATGCCTGAAAAGTCCTCGTTGATGAACGCGCCCAGGTTACTGCACTTCTTGCGGAATGCCTTCCAGTGTTTCTCTGCCTTTATGGAGATGAGGAAGACGCCCACGATGAGCGGTGGCA
>JAZUFS010000289.1:0-3656 GCA_045640805.1 Treponemataceae bacterium | reverse complement strand
ATAGCATCCCTGAACATGCAGTACATCCTATGAGCGGAACCACGCCGTAGGGGGCAGGCAGCATTGCGAAGCTTCGTCGCGAGCATGGCGGCGCCATGCGAGTCGAATACCATATAAAAAGCAGCGAGCAAGGCTGCCTGCTCCCGTAAGGCGCGGCCCCGCGCACAGTCATGCAGTATATTCATTTCAGAGAGCTGTTTTGTACTGCTCGAACAGTTTTTTTCGTGCAGTTTCAGAAAGTTTCAAATCTTCAGCGGCAGTTTCAGGAGAAACTTTGTACTTAGTGATGAGCAGTACGGCGTCTTCTAAAGCCTGATCTTCACGACCTTCCTCATGGGCGATTCTGCGTTCAACTTCTTTCTCAAACTCGATTTCCTGGGCTACGGTCATGTACTCTTTCCTCCACTCGGCATTATGTCTGTTGAAGTCGACCGCACTGTCAATCTGCTCGGTGAATGAATCCTGCGGCTTCTTTGTCTTCAGGTACGTCAGAAACGCCCTGAGCTTTCTGTCTTTGATTTTATCACAGGCATTCAGATTGATAAAGATTTTGTGCGTACCGTCATCATATTTTTCTGCGACTGGCATATCATCAAGCGAGTCAAGCACCATTCTGACCTTGTAGCCGCTTTCATTGAGGCCGAACAGGTCGAAACTGCAGATGAACACAATCCATGTTTCACGAAGGTTTTCGTAGCTTCTGTTGTGTGCAAGAGAGTCAATGTCGAGCGTTCCCTGGTAAAAGCGCATTCTTTTGGGAAGATTCTGGAACTGTACGCTCTGAAACTCAATGTCATACACATTCGCCTCGTCTTCAGCGGCGACATCAAGACGGATGCCGTGTGATGCATACGTGCCCGAGTACTGCTGTTCAGAGCCGAACTGCGTCAGGGCGGTGACCTTTATGCCCAGAATGCGCTCAATCATTTCCTTGCAGAACTCAGGTTGGCTCATAATCTTACAGAACAGGTAATTGTCCGTAATCTCAAGCTCTTCCCACGGCTTTGAATACTGCCCGCGGGACATTTCATAGGATTCTTTCTGTTTTTCCATTTCTGGTACCTCATATTCTTTTTACGCAGGCACCATGTGTTTTTTTCAAAAAGACGACACTTTTTTTCAGGTTCAGTGTGAGGCAGAACTTTCTGTCTTCCTCATAAGGGCGCGCTTTGTCCTTACGGCAGACAGGTACTTTTCAAGCGACCGGGCATCATCATCCGCTATTGCTGCGCGGAACTTCTGCATTGAGTCAAGGAATGTGTCAACATGCGGCAGCAATGCGTCTTTGTTTGACAGAAACAGCTCTGTCCAGAGCGGTGCGTTTATCATGGCGATGCGGGTCAAATCTTCAAAGCTGCCACCACCGAACTCGGTTACACGCTCGTCTTCTGCACAGTCAACAAGAGCTGAGGCTATGACATGACAGAGCTGCGACGTGAATGCAATCTTGCTGTCGTGCGTTTTTGCCGTTGTCTCAATAATCTGGCCGAAACCAAGCGAACTGATAATTCTTTTGAAGCGTTCAAGGCGCTCTGCATCTGAAAGCTGACCTGCTTCGTGAGACATGCCAGATGCGACAGACCTCGGAATGACGATGTAGTTTCTGCCTTCAAAATGCACGGTATCTGAGTGGCCGAAACCTTCTCGGTCGCTGCCTGCCATGGGGTGCCCGGCTATGTACTGCGGACACGCCGCCTCACATTCCGCTACATCACTGCCCTTAACGCCCGCAATGTCAGTGACGATTGCGTCAGGAGCAAAATCAGCGGCGTGCTCTTTTATGAAACTGAATGCGGAGTCAGGATACAGGCAGACGAAGACCACGCTGCATTTTCTGAGCATAACGGCGGCATCCTGCATTGAGAAAGCCTCATCTATGACTCCCTCTGCCTTCGCGGCTTCAAGCACGTCCGCACGTGCGTCACAGGCAACTATAGTGCAGGAACAAGCGTTATCCACTGATTCAGTGCATGTGGCAGCATCGCACCATCCGCTTTCAGCAAGCTTTCCGGATGCAGCCGCATTCCTGATGGCGCGCGCGAATCCGCCGCCCATAAGTCCAAGGCCGACTATTCCAAATGTCATTTTCTACAGGTCCTTGTCTTCAATGGCGGCGTACTTACGGAGTTTCTTCATGAGCGCTTCAAACTGTGCCGGTGTAATAGACTGCTCACCGTCGCAAAGTGCAAACTCAGGGTTGTTGTGTACTTCAACAATGATACCGTCAGCACCTGCAGCCAGGGCAGCTTTTGCCATTGGCTCGACCATCCATGCACAGCCGGTGGCATGGCTCGGGTCTACGATGACAGGCAGATGTGTTTCGCGTTTCAGGAACGGAACGACGCTCAGGTCAAGAACATTGCGGGTGAAACTGTCAAAGCTCCTGATTCCGCGCTCACACAGGATGATGTTCTCGTTGCCGCCAGCCATGATGTACTCGGCTGACATGAGCAGTTCCTTTGCCGTGTTTGCAAGGCCGCGCTTCAGCAGAATCGGCTTTCCGCAGTGGCCGAGCTCTTTCAAGAGGACAAAGTTCTGCATGTTGCGCGCACCGATCTGGATGATATCTACATTGTCGAACAGCTCAAGCTGCTTGACTGACATAAGTTCTGTAACGATTGGAAGGCCTGTAGCGCGCTTAGCCTCGAGCAGCAGGTCAATGCCCTCGCAGCCCATGCCCTGGAACGAATACGGGGAAGTACGTGGCTTGAATGCACCGCCACGCAGCATGCGCGCTCCGGAAAGCTTTACGGCGCGGGCAATGCCGGTAAGCTGGTCGCGGCTTTCAACAGAGCACGGACCTGCAATAATCGTGAAGTTCGGCGAGCCAAAAACGACATCAGGGCCATCCGCTGTCGGAATACGGACAAGCGTATCATCCGGGTGGAACTTGCGGTTCGCCATCTTATATGGTTCCTGAACACGCATAACCTTTTCTACAAGGTGGTTGGCCTTCAGTGATTCAGCATCAATGCCGCTTGTATCACCGACAAGTCCAAGGATGGTCGTGTTTTCACCGAATGACTCGTGAATGCCGACCCCCAGCGATTTAAGATGGGTGGAAAGCTTTTCAACCTCTTCCTTCTTGATTCCGTGTTTCAGTACTACAATCATATCTTCCTCCAGTCCTTAAAGGACGTTTATTTTCAGTACAGGGGTAAAAAAAAGGAGATCCCGTTGTGCGGAATCTCCTGTAATTACCTCTGGTAATACATGCAAGTCTTAAGCATTACTGCTTATTGGCATTGCTGTCCGCACTACAGTGAGAAAACTCGTAATAATAATAAAAGTATGCCTCTGCATAACGGACTGTATTCATAGTCAGAACTATATCCTTATCACAAAACTTGGCCAATCCCCGGATGAGCAGTTGCTGCCGTGTCCGGGAAAAGCCTGTTCCGCTTAGAACTGCTTCAGTGTGTTCTCTGTGCGTTCAAGAGCGCGGTCAATGCCGAGTGCAAGGATAGAACCCATGAGCGGCGGTGAAACGCGGCTGCCGGTAACTGCCATGCGGATTGGCATCATGAAGTCGCCGAGCTTAATGCCGAGTTCTTCAGACATCTGGCGGGCAAGCTCTTCCTGAGCCTCGTGCTCTGGAATGCCAGGCAGTGCCTTGATGAACTCCTTTGACTTTTCAAGAACATCCTTTGTCTTTG
>JAZUFS010000288.1:0-11071 GCA_045640805.1 Treponemataceae bacterium | reverse complement strand
CAGCCGGTAATGGGTGTTGCAGCCCTCGTCGGTCTTGCTGGTGATGTTGAAGGTCGTGTTCTTTTTGACATGACAATGGAGACAGCAATGAATATTGCTTCTACCATGAACATGGAAAAGCTTGAAGCCTGGGATGAACTTGCAAAGGCAACAATTACAGAACTTGCAAACCTTATTACAGCTCAGGCAGTTACAAAGCTGCACGAACTTGGTTTCAAATTTGATCTTACACCACCGGCACTCTTTACTGGTGATAAGATGGAGATTTCAGACCATGAGGTTGAAGCACTTATTGTTCCAATGATTACCGAACAGGGTAAAGTAGAAGTTAACGTCGCGATTCGCGAACATATGTAATCTGACAGGAGGAAGAAGATTATGAAGACTAAACAGGATTTCCCATCAATTAACGAGCGGCCTCCTGAAGGCATTAAGGACGACGGAACAAAAGTCCGCGTTCTTGTTGTTGATGATTCTATCTTCGTTGCAAAGCAACTGAGCCAGATCCTTTCAAGTGAAGGCTACGAAATTGTTGCAACTGCAGAGAATGGCGCTGAAGGCGTTGAGAAATATAAGGACCTGAGCCCGAATGTTGATATCGTAACAATGGATATCACAATGCCGGTAATGGATGGTATTACTGCACTTGAGCACATTATGGCATTTGATAAGAATGCTCGTGTCATTATGGTCAGTGCTCTTGGAAAGGAAGACCTCGTCAAGAAGTCTCTTCTTACAGGTGCAAAGAACTACATCGTAAAGCCTCTTGACCGCAAGAAGGTTCTTGAGAGAATCGGCGCCTGCCTTAAGTAGTCTGACGGTGTAAACCGTTTGCTTGAAAAGCTGTCCTTTCACGGGCAGCTTTTTTTTCAGCCCATATCTGTCGTGTGTCCTATCCGCGAGTCATGTATACTGCATATGCGGTAAGTACCTTTACTCCTTTTATCTATTATCAGGGGAATGTTCCGCTTTTTGAGCAGCATGCGCAGCTGGTTCATATACGCGTAAAGAGTCTGCTGGTGGCCTGAGTCTCCATCTGCCCACAGCAGTGTTGAAAGGGTAGCCGCTGCAATGTCTGTATCTCTGTTTTTGAGCAGACAGCTTAAAATAAGCGCGTGTGGTGGACGAAGTTCATTCTGCTTAAGGAATAACTGCTCTTCTGGAGTCGTTACCGAAAACTGCCTGTCAGAAAGCGTTCTGAAAAGCCTTATATCAGCGAGAGCATCCGTAATATGCATAATACACGCAGACTGTTCATCTGAAATCTGCCTGCGTTGTTGAGGCGGCGTTCCGGAAAGCAGTTCATTGTCATAGAAAAGCAGGAATTTGCGCTCAAATGAATAAATGAATGACCTGTAATCGTGATCTGGTTCGGGAAATGTTTCTGAATCTACGATGACGAAATCAGGATCTGAAAACCGCAGTGCATGATGAAGGTCGGCAAGGATTGTGACGCGGGAAACCGTGTGCCCGTATGAGCTGAGCTTGAGTGAGAAATATTCTGCTTTTCCGCTGTTGCTGGTGAAAAGAAGAATATACAAGGCAGTGGCTCCTTGACTCAATCGTTTCATTCATGGTAATATGAGGACACTTCGGGCGGTTAGCTCAGTTGGTTAGAGCATCACGTTGACATCGTGGGGGTCGTTAGTTCGAATCTAATATCGCCCAGAACCGGTTTGCGGAAACGCGGACCGGTTTTTTTTGTTTAATTTACCTTATATCTTTTTTTGAATGAAACGGTTTTTAACTTCTCTCCACACCCCAATTGACATTATTATACATAATTGAGATTTTTGGGGAAAAATTGGAAAAACTCAAAAAATAATTCTATTAAAAGGAACGGATATCAGTAATACCCTGTTTTCAGACGGAAAGGAAACGGAATTACAGATTCAATGGAATTTTTCCCGGCAATCAGCATGACAAGACGGTCGACATCAAGCTCAATGCTTGTACATTCGGGGAATGATTCAAAGGATTTATAGAAATCAGCATCAATAGTGCAGGGAATTCGTGCGCATGCATTTTTGATTCTGCCTTCTTTTTCAAGAAACGCTTTTACGTGTTTGCAATCAGTTTCTTCGTTGCGTGATACCGCAATTTTTATGCCCTTTATATACACTGTCCAGCAATCCTTCCAGAAATTACAGCCATCAGTTTTTGTTCTTGCCATATACGGCACAAAGGCAGGAATATCTGTAATGAAAACGCATGCATCTTTTGGAAGCGCCGGTTCAATACATTGCGGCATGAGAAGTTCATACAACTCTCCGGAAGACCATTCGTCAAAGGGATTGTCTGGAAATTCCGGAATTCCAAGTTCACGTATCTTTTCTGCAAGCTGTTCAGGTGCAGCGTTCTCAGACAGGGAAAATCCTGCATAACGGGAGAATGCCTCATCAGTTGAAAGACGGATGACCGGAAATTGTGCCGGCAGCAATGTGGACAGGAGTTCCTCTGTGAGCGTAGAGGAATCCTGGCTTGAAGTGCCTGGAGTATATGCTTCGAGCAGTGTAAACTCAGGACTGTTGAGCCTTCCTGTACTTTCACAGTTTTTGTAGCATTTTGAGAGCTGGAATAATGGCGATTTTGTCGCAGCAACAGCTTTTTTGAGAAAGTATTCGTGGGATGCACTCAGAAAGACGGTTTTTTCTTCATCCGTCCAGGGATCAATGTATGCAGCCTGAAAGACTTCATGAGTGGTGTCGGGAATGAGTGCGGGACTCATGGCAGGCGTATCAAGTTCAATGTATCCGCGTTCAATAAAAAAAGCCCTGAGCTTCTGGAGAATTTCTGAACGCAGAATAAGAGTTTCTGATTCCAGCATGCATAAAGTATATGTTCTCAGTAGACAAATTGCAACGTTACCCGTACAATTTCAGTATGATACGTGTGCTTATTGTTGATGATTCCGTTATTATCAGAAGGCTTTTGAAAGGTGTTCTGAGTAAAGATTCACGTTTTGAAGTTGTGGGCGAGGCTGCAAACGGCATTGCTGCACAGATGCAGAACAAGGTACTTAATCCGGATATCATCATCATGGATATATACATGCCGTTACTGGATGGTATTGAGGCAACACGGCGCATCATGAAGGACAAACCTGTCCCGATTGTACTTTTTTCATCAGAAGATACAGCCCGTATGGGATACACTGCCCTTGAAGCAGGTGCCCTTGATATGGCAAAAAAACCGGATAATACAATGCAGTCAGAACATTATTTTAAAATCTTTAAGGATCGTCTGGCGGTCCTTGCAAAAAAAAGACGCTCTTCCACGACTTCAGATACAGAGTCTCCTGCAAGCGTTAAGAAAACCGGCGGAAACTGGCGTGCTCTTCTTATCGGTGCTTCTACTGGTGGCCCCGTTGCTGTTCAGACCGTCCTTTCGGGATTAAAGAAATTTCCACTTCCGATTCTTGTTACCCAGCATATTGATGGCTCGTTCGACGGAGCTTATGCAGACTGGCTTGCGGAAACAACAGGAATGCCCGTTTCCCTTGCTGAGAATGGTGAACTTCTTGAGGCCGGCCATGTGTACGTAGCACCTTCTGACAAACACCTTCGTATTTCACCGCAGACAAACGACAACTCAGTTTTTGCCGCGCTCACCGATGATGCTCCCGTGCATTTCCTGAAACCGGCAGTAGATCCGCTCTTTGAGTCTGGTGCCCAGATTCTGAAGGATAAGTGCCTTGCCGTTCTTCTTACTGGTATGGGAAATGATGGCGCTGCAGGTTGCAAGAAGATTGTTGACGCCGGCGGATATACCATCTGCGAGGATGAAAAGTCCTGCGTCGTTTACGGTATGCCGGGGGCGGCCGTAAGCATGGGTGGTGCATCTGCAGTATTGTCACTGCGTGATATTGCTCCTTTCGTACGGAAAATGACTAACTCCTGATGTCGCAACCCAAACTGTTCCGTATTATAGATAAAGCAGTTTTTGACTATCACCTCATTGAAGAAGGCGACAGAATTCTTGTCGGAGCAAGTGGTGGCAAGGATTCTACTGCCCTTGTGGAATACTTGGCCGCACGGCAGAAACAGCACCGCGAAAACTTCGACTTTACCGCACTGCACGTTGAAAGCGGACTGGGTGAATCATTGAGTACGGGCCTTCTGGCGCAGTTTGCCGCATGGGGTGTTACGCCGGAAGTAATTAATGCCGATGTCCTTGGCCGCCTGAAACCAGGCCATAAGATGAACTGCTGGTGGTGTTCCACACAGCGGCGTACCGAGCTCAATAATTATGCCATTGAACACGGCTACAACAAGATTGCACTCGGCCACCACCTGGATGACATTCTTGAAACGCTCCTCATGAATGCATTGGTAAAGGGCGAACTTTCCACAATGCCGCCACGACTTAAGTACGACAAATATCCGGTGACGGTAATCCGGCCGCTGTGTTACGCCGATGTTGACAGCATTATTGCCCACGCTCAGAATGCCGGGTACATCAGCTCCACATGTACATGCAATTACCAGGATAATTCCGGCAGGAAAGAAGCCCGCCGCCGCCTGCAGGACCTTACCCATGGCAGTGCTGAAGAAAAACAGAAACTGTTCCAGGCGCTGAAGAATGTCCGTCTGGACTATCTGCCGTAAATAACTGCCATCTTTCACAAAAAAGTAAAAAGCGGTATAGTTTCCTCACTATGATTTATTCAACTATTCTTGATGCATTGGGACATACGCCCCTTGTTCAGCTTCAGCGCATGGTCGGTAAAGACTCTGCACGTGTTCTCGTCAAATTCGAGGGCCTGAACGTCGGCGGTTCCATTAAGACCCGTACTGCCTACAACATGATCAGACAGGCAGAAGAAGACGGACTTATCAATAAAGATACAATCATTGTGGAGCCGACAAGCGGTAATCAGGGTATTGGCCTTGCCCTTATCGGTGCTGTCCGCGGATATAAGACGATAATCATCATGCCTGACTCAGTAAGTGAGGAACGGCGTAAACTCGTAAAGCACTATGGTGCAGAGGTAAAACTCATTCACGACAACGGTGATATAGGTCAGTGCATTCAGGAGTGTATTGCCACTGCAGCCCGCATGCAGAAAGAGAACCCGAACGTGTTCATTCCGCAGCAGTTTGAGAATCCGGCTAACCCGCAGGCGCACAGAGATGCAACTGCGCTGGAAATACTTGCAGATGTAGATGGCCCTATTGATGGCTTCTGTTCGGGAATAGGAACAGGCGGAACACTCACCGGAATTGGAGAGGTTTTGAAGAAGGCAAACCCTGACATGAAGATATGGGCTGTCGAACCAGAACACGCGGCAATTCTTGCTGGCGGTACAGTCGGGACCCACCTGCAGATGGGAATTGGCGACGGACTTATTCCGCTCAACCTTAACCAGAAGATATTTGATGACATTTATATCGTGTCAGATGAAGCTGCAATCCGCACTTCACGTGCACTTGCAAAATATGAGGGACTTATGTGCGGCATCTCGTCGGGAACAAATGTCGCTGCGGCAGTCGAGCTCGCACGCGTTCTTGGCCCGGGCAAAACTGTCGTGACGGTACTTCCTGATACGGCAGAACGGTACTTTTCTACGCCGTTGTTCGACGAGGATATGTTCGCTGAAGAGTGGTGCGCCCACGCATGTGCGGGCATGTGCTCAAAATGCGCTGCCCGGAATTTACAGCAGTGATGCGAGTGAGCGTGTCAGTTCCTTTATGTTGATTGGCTTTGCTACGTGAATGTTCATGCCGGCTTCAAGACTGCGTTTCTTATCTTCCTCAAACGCATTTGCTGAGAATGCAGCAATCGGAAGTTTTTCAGCACCTGGCAGTTTGCGTATTTCACGGGTTGACTCGTATCCATCCATAACAGGCATCTGAATATCCATCAGAATAAAGTCATAATATCCGACGCCTTTTTCCTTTACTGTTTGAAGTGCATCTGCACCATCAGCAGCTGTCTCAATAATAAGTCCGCGTTCCTGAAGAATCTGCTCTGAAATCTCTCTGTTAAGTTCGTTATCTTCTACAAGCAGAAGCCGCTTGCCAACAAGTTTTTCCTCATCAATCTTCAGCTCGGCTTCCTCTTTCTGTTTGAGGAGAGCCTTGTATTCTTCAATCTGTTCGTCAGAGGCAACTTTGTGGGTGAACGAAACGGAGACAGTCGTACCTTTTCCGGGAGCAGTATCTATGTCGATGGTACCGCCGAGAAGGTCTGTAAGCCGTTTTACGATTGACATTCCAAGACCTGTTCCCTGAATTCCGCTCTGTGTCGTATTCTGCGCACGTTCAAAGGCTTCGAAGATATGGGAAACGAAACTTGGATCCATTCCTATTCCGTTATCCTTGATGGTTATCGTGACTTTGACTTCATCCGGATTTTCTGCCTGTTCTTCCTGAACCGTATGCCAGATTGTTCCTCCTGCAGGTGTGTACTTTATGGCATTGTTCAGAATGTTGACGACAATCTGCTTTATGTGGACAGCGTCACAGAAAACATACGGCTTTGTACAGTTTTCAAGCGAATGAATGAATGTTATGTTCTTTGCTTTTGCTGCAAGAGAATTGATTTCAGAAACATGTCCCGCAACTTCTTCGATAGAATATATGTTCTCATCAATCTCTGTTTTTCCGGACTCAATGCGTGACAGATCAAGAACATCATTGACAATGTTGAGCAGGTAGTCACTGGAACTTTTTACCTTTGTCAGATAGTCGTCAACTTTTTCCTGTTCTGCCTTGTGAGTCATGGCCATTTCTGTAAAACCGATGATGGCGTTGAGTGGTGTGCGGATATCGTGTGACATGTTGAACAGGAACGCCGATTTAGCGGCACTCGCTGCTTCTGCATTGTCACGGGCACGTTCAATGGCCGTCTGAAGTTCATCACGCTTCTTATCTGCATCAATATTGATATGTGTTCCGAAGAATTCACCATATCCGTTCTGATAGCGGATTGTGCGGCCTGCGGAACGGAACCAGTGATATTCGCCATTCATGTTACGCATGCGGTATTCGCAGTCAAAAATGGTCTTGCATGATCTATCGGTCAGGGCGGCATTAAAAGATGCGACAGACCGGTTGTAATCATCAGGATGGATCAGGGCTTCGAAGTTATTCGAAGTTTCTGACATATGGGCTCTGTCCCATCCGATTATGGAAAGAAGTTCGTCGGAATAATCTGTCTTGTAGATTTCGTTATTCTTATTGAAACGATATGACCACATACCTGAATGGACAATATCATGAACAAGACGATATCTTTCAAAGTCAAGCTGCTGTATTTCAGTAGCTTTCATCCGCTCGAAACCGATGTTCAGGATGTTTGCTATTTCACGGAAGGAATTCTTCTCCTGCTCACTGAAGGTGTGTGTTTTGTTAAGATACTGAATGGCGAGATATCCTGTAGGTTTCCCTTCGTTGTAAATAATGCGGCCAAGCAGTGATTTGACAGGACAGGCATCTGCAGGGCGCATTGATTCATCTGCTGAGGAACAGTCATCAAGACAATATTCCCCTTTTGTCATGACATTTCTTGACGTACAGCGAAGAAGATTACAGTTACCACATATTTCATGATTCATTGCGGATATGCCATCGCGCTCTTTGTGCATGATGTATCCGTCTGACTTTCTGTAGAAAATCTGGTCGCAGTTCATTCCAACAATGATTTTTTCACCAAAGAAATCAAAGAAACCTGCCGGATCAGAATCATGAGTTGCAATGTAGTCAAGAATATCTGCGCGGAACCGCATGAATTTGAAATCATGTTCACGCTGCGTTTCCAGAATCTTCTTTTCATGTTCTGCATCGGTATTTGTGTTTGTGCCGAGAATTTCTCCGCTGCCGTCAGGATTCAGAATGGTACGTCCTGAAGAGTGATACCAATGGTATGAACCGTCCTGACTTAGAAGCCTGAGTTCACCCTCCAGGGGAGTTTTACCTGATTTATCTGAAATTGCAGCATTTAATGCCTGTTTCAGCATTTCAAAATCATCAGGATGTACTGTATTTGCCAATCCGATTGGATCTTCTGGTGTCGGAATCGTAGTGAATGTATGCATGCCTTCATCAGCATATACATTCTTATAGATTTTTCTGTCGGCATCGAAGAATGTAGACCAGCTTGTAGCACTGAGCATACTGTGAACAAGATCGTAGCGTGTCAGCTGCTTCTCAAGTTCCATTTCATGCTGTTTTTCTTTTCTGTGTTCGTCATCATTATTGAAAATACCAATAAGGACTTTATGACGGTCCGGCCAGCTGCGTTCAGGTCTGATACGCATTTTATACCAGATTTCTCTTCCAGCTTTTACAATACGGTAGCTGACGGTGTATTCCTGTGATTTCCCAAACTGATAGGTAAGAAAATCAATGGAAAGGGCAGAAAGTACATTTGATCTGTCATCCGGATGTACCTTCTGCATGATGAATTCCTTGTTTCTTTCAATAAAGTGTTCTTTCCTCGAGAAATCTGTCGACATGCTTGCTTCTTTTGTGTTTGATGTTTCTGAAACGACATACTTACCGTTATCAAGGTTTACAAGAAAAATGATTTCGAAGTTATCTGAAAGTGCAAGGACTGACTGAACCCTTTTTCTGAACCTTATGTCCTCTTCGTCACGCAGTTCCATAACTTCGCGGTCTTTTACAAGAAGATAGTTCAGAAGGATGGCAACCATTCCAAACATAACGCTGAAGTTGTATCCGGGAAGGGCACCGTCAAGAGAATAACCTGCTGCGGTAAAGACGACAACAGTCATAATCGTGAGTGCATCACGTCTTGATATGAATTGCGTGTGTGAAAGGACGTACCCGATCATGAAGACGCTGGCAAGAGCATCAAGCGCGAACGGAATAAGAAACATTTCGCCGGGGTTTTGATGTCCGTCTGTCAGAGTGAAAATCTGGCCGGTGACGCACAGGACAAGCGTAAGGATAAAGCAGCATCCTTCAACAATTGCCGTGATTATGGAAAAACGGTAGGTGAAGTGCACGCCCGGCTTTTTGTGTTCATTTACATAACAGTTGATGTACACTCCGACAAATGTCTCAATGAAGTTTATGGAAAGCAGGGTAAGTACCATTGCCCACATATGGAGTGTGTCAAACTCAGGTTTCCCCTCACACCAGTAATTGAATGCATCAAACAGAATTGAAGCAAACGTGATTGCCATACTGATGATGAGGGCTTTTGTAGAATTATATCTGTACTGCTTTGACGGAATGATTGAGACAAGCAGCAGCAGAAGAATGGCCGCCGAGAATAAATCTGCAAAAAAGGTAACCTGATAGTTCAACATTGTCAGTCTCAGTACTTAAACTCACTTCCTCCGATAAACTCACGGATGATTGACTGTCCCGGAACATATGTAGCGGGGATGGTGTAGAAGTTGCTCAGGAACTGAAGCAGCCGCATTGCCTCTGAATATTCGCTCTGGTCTGGCGTTACGCAGCGGAGAAGCGGTGCCGCATAGACGCGGAGGACTGCGAGTTCGTAGTCGAGTGCCGTGTTCAGCATGACATCGGCGTTGCCCTGGAACGGGAAAATGTGCAGGCGTTCGCCCCGCTGCACGCTCGGCCACATCTTGATGGTGTCTGCGGCACTCTTTCCGCGGAACTGACTGTCGCGTACGATACGGCGGATCAGACGGTTGTCGCTTGTTGGAATGCGGTTGTGGTCGTCAAGGTTAAGCTGGGTCAGTGCTGACAGGTAGACCTTGAACTTGTTCTCGTTCTTGATGAGCGGAGTCAGTCTGTCATTAAGGCCGTGAATACCTTCCATGACGAGGATGTCATTTGGCCCCATGGTGAGCGTCTTGCCTGTATAGTACTGCTTGCCTTCACGGAAGTCGTAGGAAGGCAGCTGGATTGTCTTTCCCTTGCTCAGATCGAGCAGGTTCTGGTTCAGCTGGTCAATGTCGAGTGCTTCAAGACACTCATAGTCATAGTCGCCGTTTTCATCCTTCGGTGTCTGCTCGCGGCCCAGATAGTAGTTGTCAAGGCTGATGACGTGCGGGGTATAGCCCATGACCTGCAGCTGAATGGCGAGTTTCTTAGAAGTCGTTGTCTTTCCTGAGCTTGAAGGACCTGCCAGTAAAACGACCTTTGCCGTCTGCTTGTTGTAAATCTGTGTTGCTATGTCAGAAATGCACTTGTTCTGGAATGTTTCTGCAATGTTGATGTAATCTTTCGTTTTCCTCTGGTAGACAAGCTCGTTAAGGCATGAGACGGATGTGACTTTCTGAATTTTTCCCCATTCCTTGTAGCGCTTGTATACTTCGAACAGACATGGAATATCCTCAAATTCTGGCAGTTTTGTCGTGTCTGACGTTGCTGGAAAGCGGAGGAGGAATCCTTCGTGATACGGCATAAGGTCAAATACAGAAAGCAGGCCTGTTGATGACAGAAGTGGTTCAAAGAACAGGTCTGCAAAGTTATCGAGTTTGTTGACCTTGATGATTGGCTTTGCCTGGAACTTAAGCTGGCGGCTTGTAGCTTCAAGATGCTGCCTGTCAAGCAGAGCCACTGCATCCTTATAGGAAAGAAGATGCGTCTGGATTTCCTTGTCTGCAACGACAAGCTGCTTTACGGCATCCTTGAGGCGCGTGATATCTTCTTCTGAAATCTTACCGTCGTCAAAGGTGTAATAGTAGCCATAGCCCATACTGTGACCGACGAGAAGCCTGCGCTCGGGGAACAGTTTCTGAGCCGCTGCTGCAACGACGAAGCAGAGTGTGCGGCGGTACATTGCCGTTCCATCTTTTGTGTCCGGCATGACAGGTGAAAGTTCTGCATTTACCTCAATTGTGGAAGTGAGGGGGGTAATGACGTTGTTCACTTTGACGGCGTACAGCTTTGCAGCCGTTTCCTTTCCAAAGTGAGAAATGATATCCTGCACGTGGCAGCCTGCATGAGTCTGAACTGTTTTTCCGTCTGGGAAAGTAAGAATAATATCCATAGTATGAAAAGTATAAACCGCAAATTTTCTGCATGCAAGTTTTTGTGAAAGAGACCTTTCTGACCGTAACAATTTACTAGACAGAGTAATGTTTTTAAGCTAATGTAATGGTACGGGCAGTTAACTCAGTGGTAGA
>JAZUFS010000287.1:0-9901 GCA_045640805.1 Treponemataceae bacterium | reverse complement strand
GATTGCTGACATCCTGAGTTTTCTTTTCTGTCTGTTCACGCAGGTGCTTCTGTTCGGCAAGGGCTGACTGAACGGCTTCCTTACTGACGATTTTCTTTTCTGTAAGGATTGTTCCAAGCGGTTTCTGGTTACCGAGTGCGTGGTCAATATCTTCCTGGGTGACAAGGTTTTTCTCAATGAGGATTTCACCGAGTTTCTTAGGAACCTGCGGGCCTGCGTCTTCGTCAACTTCGGCGAGTTTGCTTATACTGATTTTGCTGTCCGCGTCAAGGAATATGAACACGTCGTTGATATCATTCTCGCTTTTGGTCGTTGTAAGGATGATGTCCCACGACATGTAACACTTGCACGGGTCAATATCTTCAATGGAAGGAATTGCACTGAAAAATGGTGTTATGGAAACAGAGCCCATCTCGGCAAGTTCCCCGATAAGGGCATGCGGGCGTGTTCCGTTCATGAAAATGTCGAGGGAAGGCTCAAAGGTGATGCGCCATGTCGTTTCAGTTTCTTCGCTGTTTTCCTCTGCAGGGGATGACTCTGCCATCTGATCTTCCCGGGCGCCCTTTGCTTCGGGAGAAGAAACGGTAAATGAGGCATCTTCGCCGGCACTTTCTGCCTGGGCAGTATCTGCTGACGAATTGTCATTCTGCAGCAGGTATACCTGGAACTCACCTATGAGACGTTCAGTTTCTGCATCAATTTCCGGATTATTCTGGTTTTCGAGCATGCTTCTGATATGGTCGCGTGCCTGCAGGGTGAGTGTAATGAGTTTTGATGTGACGGCAAGTCTTCCGTTACGTACTTCGTCGAACGTAGTTTCTGCTTCGTGGCAGAAATGCGAGACCTTGTCATAACCGAACATTCCGGCTGAGCCTTTTATGGTGTGCATGCATCTGAAAACAGCTGAAACCGTATCCAGATTGTCCGGATGTTCCTCAAGTTCAAGAAGATAATCTTCAAGGCTGTCAAGCAGGTCGTTTGCCTCGCCTAAAAAGACGCCTGCCATCTTTTCAAGTGATTCACTCATGTGCTGCCCTCATTTTGTCAATTATTGCGGTAATTATTGAATCATCATCTAAATCCGGTGCAGAAATAAGTCCGCATGTATACAGCCGCTGCTTTACCTGTGGGGCAATAGGGCCTTTTACTTCGAGCTTATGATCCTTGCAGCTTATATACATGCTGTAGATAAGCTGGATTGTTGAAACATCAATATCCTCAAGATTAGAGAAGTCGAGCAGAATGTCGCCCTTTTTCTGAAGCGCTGAAAGAAAAATGTTGTGCAGCTCCTCGGCATTCTGTATTGAAAGTTCGCCTTTCATTTCAATAGTTGTCACTCTGCTTCCTCCTGCTGCTGTTTTTTTACTTGATTTATCATTCTGAATGCCGTACCATTTAGTGTACGGAGACAGATATGAACGAATCAGCAGCAAATGCATCTTATTTCACCTTTATGTTTGGCGATGTTTCTTACGCCGTTGAAGTTACCTCTGTAAAAGAAGTCCTTCCATACGAAAAAATCACGCCAGTACCCCGTGCTAAGGAATACATGAAAGGGGTCATGAATATCCGTGGAACCGTGATATCCGTGATTGATTTCAGGACGCTTTTCGGACTCCCGGTTCAGGAACCGACGAAAGCGACATCCATTATTGTTGCCGAAGTATCACAGGAAGATGCAGCACCTCTTTCCTTCGGCTTTATTGCTGATGACGTGAACGGTGTCGGTCCTCTTGAAAAGGAACCGGCAGGTTCAGGTTCAAAAACTCCTTTTGTCAAAATGCTCGGCCGTACGGAATCAGGCATGGTGCTTATCCTCGATATGGATAAAATATTCAAGTTCATCGAGGAAGATACCGCGACTAAAACCAAGTAATCTCGCCGGCAACCTTCTTAGACTCCTGCAGTGAAGTCTGATAGCTTTCATCCCGCTTTGTAATCGCCTCAATCGCATTTCCCGTATTCTGAATGCGCTTGAGGAATATTTTGTTTGTAAGCGGATTGAAATATATCTTACGCGGGAATATTCCTCCCGTGTCATTAACCAGTACAGGTATTTTTTCTTCTTCAAGATATGACAGCGCAAAGTTGATGTTGTTTATGCCTGTCATGTTCATCTGTTCGTTTGTAGTTGAGAGTACACTGGAGCCGCCGAAGACTTTTGCCCGAAGGTCTTCATGACGCGAGCCCTGTTTCAGCATGTCGTTGATCAGTAGTTCCATGGCATAATCACCAAAACGACCTTCATCCTCGGACGAAACCGGAGCAAGACGGTTTGATTTCGGGAGCATGAAGTGATTGAGTCCGCCGAATCTATTCACGGAATCGAAAAGCGCAATACTTATGCATGAACCCAATACCGTTGCAATGAAGATATCTTCCTTGCTGGTAAGGAACTCTCCCGGGTGGATGGTGACTATTTCTTTCTGGAAATGTGGATCAAAATGCCTGTTCACTCAAAAATCCTTAAAAGAAAGTTATGTCTCCGGCTTCTGTGCCTTCTGATACTTCAATACCTGCTACACTGCCGGCTTCAAGCTTATCCTCAGTGATGGTGAAGTGCTTGATGAAGTCAAGAATCTCCTGATTATGAAGATCAATGTCATCAAGTTCGTACTGCTCTTTGATTTCCTGACAGCGTAATTCATTGTAATCACACATTTCAGTCACGCTGACCGTAGCTTCCTGAAGTTTTGAGGAAAGGACAGACAGCTTTTCAATAAGCTCGTTTATGCGGTTGTAGGATTTGAAGAAATCTGGCGTATAAACCGTTACTGACCGCACTGATGAAGAAAGTTTCTCGAAAGCGGCGAAAAGTGCCTGTGCATATGAGTGCTTCTGTTCGTCGACTGAACTGAAGTCAATCTTGTCGTTGCCCGATCTGTCAAGGAACACCTTGATTTCGGCATTTACTGAATCCGTATAGTTTTTGAGCTTATTCTGCGCGGTATTAACTTCTTCCTGCGTCTTGCTGATGATGTTGGACATGTGTTCGACAGTATCCTTGATGCTCGCAATGGCCTCATTACGTGCAACCTCAATGCGCTGTGCAATCGCGACGTAGTTGAGCATCGTGATGATTGGCATGAATCCCGAGAACACTTTCGACATGTTGCTTACGTCGTGCTGAATGCTGTCTACGGCTGACATGACTTTGCCCTGAATGCCCTGATATGACTTGAACAGGACGCTGAACCGGTCAAAATCGTCGACAGCCTCATCCATGCGCAGTTTGAGCTGGTTAAGTTCGTTGCGTGTATCAGAATCTGTGTTAGTAAAGCTTTCTACCGTGGAATTTATGTCGGAAAGCATTTCATTTGCAGTCTGCTGGTTTTGTGTAAATACCTGTATGCTGTCGTCAAGTTTCTGCTGGATATGCACGAGACAACGTGAACAGAGTGTCGCGAGTTTTGTGTTCACGGTATACTGTTCAAGCTGCTCTTTTGGAGTGGCCGTTTCCTGCGGTTCAACAATCTTTCCGATGGCAATGAGTACGTCATCAAGCGACTGCCTGATGATATCCTGCATCTGGATACCTTCCATTGCCTTGATGATAGGCATCCTGACCTCAGCTGCGCGTTCAAGAATGTTGCCGAGCTTGTCGGATATGCGGTTTGATGCCTCAAGCATGCCTTCGTTTGAGTCGGTAATCTTGCGTTCGCTGTCCTTGTTGAGGTTGTCTGTCGCCTGAATCTGATTCTGAAGTTCTGACAGAGATTCCTGAATGTTCGTTCTGCAGGTGACGAGCGTATCTGACTGGGTAATCAGACGCAGTGACATTTCTTTCAGGTTGGATGTAATGTACGAGAAAGCCTGACCTGCCTTACCGGAATGAATTGAAACAACCATTGCATTGAGCGAAATGACTTCCATTTCCTCGCTGCCGTCCTTTATGCCGAGAATGATTTTCTGGACGTCATCAAGAAGATGCATGTTGTTCGAGAAGTTAGTGAACAGTTCAGTATTCTTGGACTGTATGGAGTTGAGGAACTCCAGGTTTTTCATGAGCAGTGCTTCCTGCTGTTTAAGAAGCTGCTGAAGCTCATCCTGGATAAGCCTGAATTCCTCAAAAGCGGCATTTGACCTGCCGTTATTTCCGGTAGCGTCAATTTCCTGAATGAGGACAGGGAACGTATTGCTCAGTTCAAGGAATTCCCTTTCACTTTCATCGCTGATGTATTTAAGCTGTTTGTAAATCTCTCTCGTGTCCGAAGCCATTATGTCTTGTCTCTCTCCTGCTGTTCGTAATACGTCTTGATTATGTCTTCAAAGCTTTCCTGTGCTTCTTCGAGTTTCATATCAGTGTGGCTTGAGTTCATACAGATTCTCTGTACGACTGCCGGCAGTGAAACAGAGAAGGGAGATGCCGGATTGAGCAGGCAAAGCGGCTGCCTTCTTGCGATTGATATTCCGATATTCTGATCGTAAGGAACGAATCCTATTACTTCCGGATTGATTGAAAGTTTGTTGCGTGACAGTGACAGCAGCCTGTTGCCAAGAAGTGCGTCTTCCTGCTGTCTGCCCATATTCATGATGATGCGTGGCTTGAATGACCTGAGCTGCTGTAATGCCGTTTCAGCACTTTCCGGGAATGTTGCTCCAATGACGGAAAGAATCTGCTCAAAGGAATATTCCTTGCCTTCCATACGCTGAAGTACGCTGTTCTGCAGTATCTGGCGTTCCGGACTCTTTGACGGGAACGTGCGGTAAATCAGTCTGAAAACAGTCGTCTTAAGGAAAGAATAGGCATTCAATATGGAAGTAAGTTCCGGTGTGACAATAACGACACCGTCATTTGTCGTGATGAAAAAGTCTACAATGTTGTATGTCGAGCCGGCACCAAGATCCAGAATGACATAATCTGCATCAAGAGACTGCAGGTTGCGGATTATCTTGCATTTGGTGAAGAAATCCATATTGGCGACACCTGGATAGAGACAGTCGCCCGCAATGAACTGCAGATTGGGAATTCCTGTTGCCTGAAGAAGGTTCGAGAAGTCGGTTTCCTGCTTTGTAATGAATGTACCAATACCGGCCTGATTGTTTTTCAATCCGAGAAGTGTGTGCAGATTTGCACCACCGAGATCGAGGTCAACGAGTATTGTTTTTTTGCATTGTTGCGCCAGCGTTACAGACAGATTGAGCGATAAAACACTTTTTCCTACGCCGCCTTTGCCACCTGCAACAGGTATAAGTACAGCCATAATTTTATATTAGAAGTGATTTCACATCCCCGCAAGGAAAAGATTAAGAGAAAGGGGAAGTTATTATCTAAAGTATTCTTCTTGTTGACATGACGGTGTTTCGTTTTATGATGGGAATAAAGTGAGGGTTTATATGCGCTTAAGAACAAAATTGATTGGTTCATTTATCGTAACAAGTCTTATCATGCTTCTTGTTGTGACTGCTGCAATCAGCAGTTCGACGCAGAATATACAGGAACTTACCGGGATGATAATGAGTTATCTCGGTACATCGACTGATTCACCTGAAAACATTGCATCATTCCAGATAAGCCTTGGTTCGTTTGCAGCCGGTCTTAAAACAAGCATCGTCATACATATTGTGCTTGCGGTAATCGGTGTTGCACTCGGTGTTGTCATCGGTATCCTGGTAAGCAACTCCGTCATAAAGCCGCTCAAGACATTTGCAAACGCTTTCCAGAGTCTTTCTGACGGCGACCTTACGCTTGAAAGCATTCCGGAAGATGAGAAGAAAAAACTTCTGAAGCGGAAAGATGAAATGGGTGAACTGTGCCGCGGTGTAAACAGTATCGTGGAAAGTTTCTCTGGCGCTCTGACTCAGGTAGAAGAGTCAAGCCGGAATGTTTCATCCGGGGCAAGTGAAATCAGCAAGGGCGGTCAGATGATTTCATCCGATTCTTCAACTCAGGCTTCTTTTGCGGAAGAGATTTCATCTACCGTTGAAGAAATGGCATCGAATATCAGGCGGAATGCAGATAATGCATCTCAGTCGGATGCAATCGCGCAGAAGGTGCTTGAGGCTGGAAAGCGGGGCGGCGAGGCAGTTAAGCAGACTGTAAAAGCCATGCATCAGATTGCTGACAAAATCAGCATTATAGAGGATATATCCAGCCAGACGAACAGGCTTGCTTTGAATGCAGCAATTGAGGCCGCCCGTGCCGGAGATGCAGGACGCGGATTTGCAGTAGTTGCAAGCGAAGTACGTAAACTGGCGGAAAGAAGCCAGAATGCCGCTGAGGAGATTGGCGAACTGTCTGCCAACAGTGTTGAAGTTGCCGAAGAGACAGGCCGTATTTTCGATGAAATGATTCCGGATATAGCACGCACTGCAGACCTTACCCAGGAGATTGCAGCGGCTGCCCGTGAAGAAGATATCGGTGCACAGCAGATCAACAAGGCTGTAGTTGAACTTGATACGCTTGTACAGAAAGGAGCAACTTCATCAGAGGAGTTTGCCGCCGTTTCTGAAGAACTTGCACAGCAGGCTTCTAAACTTGTTGAGGTGCTCGGTTTCTTCAAATTCAAGAAATTACAGGAAAAGAAGACGCAGCCAAAACTTGCGGCTCCTGTACCGCGCGCAAAACTGCCGCCGGCAAAACCTGTCGTGAAAGAACCTGCAGCAAGCGAACCTGTCGCAAAGGCAGATACTGCTGTAAAAGAAGCGAAACCTGCTCCTGTAAAGGCCGCGGCCCCCAAGAAAGCATCTGCTGTGAAAAAGCCTGCCGTGCAGAAACCTGTCCTCGCACCGGAGCCTGCTCCTGAAGTTAAGGCAGCCGCAGATAATACGCCGCTGGACGATGATCCATTCTTCACGTCACAGATAAGCAAGGGATACGTTCCCGCAGAATTTGTCTCTGACAGTGATTTTGAGGAATTCTAGTTCCGCCTGTTTTTCTCCTCTCACGGCATCCATAACGTATTGTTCTCTCGTTGATATTTTCTCATAAATCATGTAAACTTTTGTCTACGGCATTGATTTGCCGGTGAGGAGTTTTTATGAAAAAAATTATTTCTGTTCTTCTTGTTCTTTTAATGATTTCTACTGCTGTTTTTGCAGGCGGAAAGAAGGATACTGCTGACAATTCTCTTGAGAATGTAAAAAAAGCAGGCGTTTTCATCCTTGGTCTTGATGATTCTTTCCCACCATATGGATATCGTGATGAAGACAACAACATCGTCGGTTATGATATTGACCTTGCTGCTGAAGTCTGCAGCCGCCTTGGCGTAACACTGAAGTGCCAGCCAATCGACTGGGATTCAAAGGAGCAGGAGCTCAATACAGGCAAGATTGACTGCATCTGGAATGGTTTCACAATCACAGATGAGCGTCTTGAGGCAATGGCTTTCACACAGCCATATGTTGATAACTCACAGATTCTTGCAGTTAACAAGGATTCAGGAATCAAGAAGCTTTCAGACATGAACGGCAAGAGACTTGGTCTTCAGGCAGGTTCAAGTGCTGCAGACGCTCTTGATGCAGAAGTTGCTTTCAAGGCAACACTTAATGAAGTAGTTGAGTTCAAGGATAACCTTACAGCTCTCATGGACCTTGAAGTTGGCGGCGTAGATGCTGTTCTTCTTGATATCGGTGTTGCAAAGCAGGCAATCGAAAAGGAAGGAAAGCCATTCGTAATCGTTTCTGAACCACTCGCATCAGAGCAGTATGGCGTTGGTTTCCGCAAGAACGACATCAAGCTTCGCGATGCTGTTCAGGCAGCTTTCGAGGATATGGTAAAAGACGGAACCATGGAAAAGATTGACCAGAAGTGGTTCGGCGAGTCTAAGTCAGTCATCGGTAAGTAATGCAGAAATTACTGGTTATAATGCTTCAGGGAACGGTAACGTCCCTTGAAGTATTTTTTCTGACACTTTTATTCTCAATCCCCCTGGGATTCATTTTTGCTTTCGGACGAATGTCGAAGAGTAAGATCATCTCAACGGTGACTAACTTCTTCATGCTTATCGTCCGGGGCACTCCACTCATCCTGCAGCTTATTTTCATCTATTTTGCCCCATACTACATCTTCAAGATTTCATGGGACCGTTTTACAGCTGCAATCGTTGCTTTCTCAATCAATTACGCGTGCTATTTTGCTGAAATATATCGCGGCGGAATACAGTCAATTCCACAGGGACAGTATGAGGCGTCAAAGGTACTCGGATTTACTAAAAATCAGACCTTTTTCAAGATTATCCTGCCGCAGGTAATCAAACGCATTATTCCGGCAATGGGAAATGAAGTCATGACGCTCGTAAAGGATACGGCTCTTGCACAGACAATCGGTGTTGCAGAACTTTTCCGTGCCGCACAGAATGCCGCAAGCCGTCAGTTCTCAACGGTTCCTATCTTCATAGCCGGTATATTCTATTTTGTAATGAACTGGGTCGTTCATTTTGTTTTTGAACGTCTCGAGAAAAAACTGTCATATTATAAATAAGGTTTTCTATGGAAGTCGTCAGTGTAAAGAATGCCAGAAAGAATTTCGGTGAGCTTCAGGTCTTGAAAGATATTTCCTTTACCGTAAACAAAGGTGAGGTTCTTGCCATAATAGGACCTTCCGGTTCCGGTAAATCAACTATGCTGCGCTGCATTACGCAGCTTGAGACTCTGAGTGGTGGTACCATCGAAATCTGCGGCGATACGCTGGTGACAGATGACGCTGAAGGCAGTCAGGTATATTCAGACAAGGAAACATGCCGCCGCATTCTGCTTAAGACAGGCATGGTTTTCCAGAATTTCAACCTTTTCCCGCATTACAATGTCCTGAGGAACATAACTGAACCTCAGGTAACGGTACTCGGCATTCCCGAAGAAGAAGCAAAGAAAACTGCACGTGAGTTACTCGCCAAAATGGGCTTATCTGACAAAGAAAATGCATATCCGTGCCAGCTTTCAGGCGGCCAGCAGCAGCGCGTATCAATTGCCCGTGCGCTTGCCATGAAACCTGAGGCACTTTTCTTTGACGAGCCTACAAGTGCCCTTGATCCTGAACTTACAGGCGAAATCCTGAAAGTAATACGCGAGCTTGCAGCCGAAAAAATGACCATGGTCGTCGTTACGCACGAAATGGCGTTTGCCCGCGATCTTGCAGATTACATCATCTTCATGGACGGTGGTGTCATTGTAGAGCAGGGTGAGGCAAAAGAACTCATCAACAATCCTAAGGAAGAGCGCACGAAAGCCTTCCTGAGTAAATACTGAAAATACTGCGGAATCAATGAAATCCGCAGTGCGCCCGTATTGAAACAAATCCCGAAAACTGATATAAGTATTGTTTATACTGTAGACTAGGCATTAGTCTGTCCGCAGCAAATAATTTGGAGGAAACAAAGTGGTAAGAATCAGACTTAAGAAGTTTGGAACCAAGAAGCGTCCTTTCTACCGTGTTGTAGTTCAGGATTCACGCAAGCCTCGCGACGGTACAACCATTGAAGAAATTGGTACATACTGCCCGATCGAAGTCGAAGAGAAGCAGTTCTCTGTAAATGACGAGCGTGTTAAGTACTGGATCGGAGTTGGTGCTCAGCCATCTGACACAGTAAAGAAGCTTCTGAACAAAGCAGCAAAAGCAAAGTAATACTGAAGGAGTAATTGGGAATGGAAAAAGACCTGATTGAATATATCGCAAAATCATTGGTCGATGACCCAAGTGCTGTTTCGGTACAGGAAGTCGAAGGCGAGAAGTCAATGGTTATTGAACTTCGTGTAGCCCAGGGCGATATCGGCAAGGTAATCGGCAAATACGGCCGCATTGCAAAAGCCCTTCGCACTGTGTTAAGCGCAAGTGCAACTAAATCTGGCAAACGCTACAGTCTGGAAATACTTGACTGATGGACAAGGCTTGCGGCTTGGTGACAGGGATTATCCGGACGGCTCATGGCCTTCAGGGTAAGTTCAAAGTAGAGAGTTCTTCTGG
>JAZUFS010000286.1:0-2285 GCA_045640805.1 Treponemataceae bacterium | reverse complement strand
GGCGACAATAAGCGTCTTCCCGTCAACGTCGTCTTCCATGACATAAAGGTCATCCGCTGCAAGAGCATCGCGGACAGTCTCCTCTGACGGATACCATCCCTTTTCCCAGCATGTCTGCTTTCCGTTTGCTTCTTCCCAGTCGCAGACCGCATCGTAAATGGCAAGACACCGAGATGCATCTGCCTGTGTCGCTTTTCTGAACGTCATATCATCATCCCCTAGATTATCTGCACAAGTTCCTTGCAAAGCATAATCAGGTTAAAGCGGATGCCGTAGCGGGACATCCAGCCACGCTGATCCCATTCGTCACCGGCAACATCATCGCCACCGTATATGATGGCACCGTAATCAAAGCCTCGGAACTGAGCGACGGCAAGACAGCCGGCCTGCTCCATCTCGACGATTTTCGCTCCCTCGCTCTTACGCAGTTCTATCTTCTCCGCTGTCTCACGGAGCATGGCGTCTGTCGTCCAGCAAAGGCCGGTCAGGTAGTCAAAGCCCTTCTCATCAAGATAGCCGGTAATGCGTTTCACGACAGCAGGATTTGCGTTCACAACGCGGGCCGGCGGCAGATAGTGATATGAAAAGCCTTCATCGCGGATGGCGCCCTCGACAACGAGAAACTCGCCTACCTTGATATTGCGGTCAAGAACGCCGCCACCGCCGCAGAACATGACTTTCCTGATACCGAAGCCATAAAACGCATCAAGGTTTCCCGCGCATGCAGGACAGCCGACCTGCCCCAAAAGGATGAGGACATCCGGCGTTTCAACAAAGCGGTAAATGTCGAACGGATTCTCACCACCGATATGCGTGAACACCTCAATCTGCTTTTCTTCGAGCAGCTTGTTGAGCGCTTCAGGAAAGAACGTAATGATGAGCTTATCCGCCGGCCACTTTTCGCCGCAGGTAAGGTTTTCCGGGTTTATCTTAGCCACCGGATTCGTGTCAAACTCAAGAATTGGAAAGACGTTCTTCTGTATCATGGTTTCATTATGCCATATTTCCAGCAGAAAATGCAGTAAAGTTGCCGTATAAAGGCTTACTTCCAGTATGTCCGCACCGGATACTTCGCAACGTTCTCATCCTTCGTGATGATGATTGCGGCGTTATTGATTGCCTGACAGACAAGCAGCCGGTCAAACGGATCATTATGAATGTCACCCAGCGTTCCAAGAATATCAAGTTCTTTTGGCAGAATCGGCAGGATGAGAATATCCTTTTCATAGCAGAGCCGTTCAATATCAGAAGGCGTATATTCAAAATCAAGTTTTCCGATGCTCTTCTTTATGGCAATTTCCCACAGAGAAATGACACTGACACATATATCCTTTTCAGAAGAAATCAGTTCTTTAGTCGATGACGGAAGGTCTTTTGAGTCGCGTAAATACCAGATAAGCGCATGAGTATCAAGGATATGCATTACATATACTCCTTGAAACAATCAGGCGTTTCATCAAAATCAGGTGCCATGTAAAAGTTGCCGGTCAAACCGCCAGGTTCACGATAATGCCTGCTTCTATCTTTTACTTCCGGTCGCATATCAAGCAATGAATCAACCAAATTTCCGACAATATTTTTGTGTTCTTCAGACAGAAAACTGAACTTACGGAGCATCATCATATCAAGAGGAGATTCCGCACCTGTCTTACCAGCTGAATACCGGGGCGCCGGACTTGCCACCTCAGAATATTCATCAGCAATGATATATTCATTATTGCCGGATTTGGAGGTCACAGGTATCTGATTATTGATAATCTCATCGCACGAAACATGATACAACTGGCTCAGTGACTTGACGACTTTGCCAGTCGGTTCGTTCTCACCAGATTCATACTTCATATACATCTGCCGCGAAATGCCAAGATACTCAGCAACAGATGCCTGAGAAAGACGGTTCTCTTCCCTCAGTTTTCTAAGTATTTCCTTCATAAGTATAGTATAGAGAAAATCAGTTAAATTGTCAAAGTTTTTATATATTTTTTAAGTATAATTTCTTATACTTCCTCTACCCGCTTGTACCACTTGCCGGTTTCTTCCACCGTCTTGATGAAACGGTCGGCTGCATCGCACGTCTCCTCAATAAGGTCAGTGTCAATGTCGTGGCCGCAGTTTGAATAGATGACGAGCTTGCAGTGCGGCAGGCATTTCGCGGTACGGATCATGAGTTCGGGAGTACTTATCGGGTCGTTGACGCCGCCAATCATGAGAGTCGGCACCTGAATGGTCGAAAGCGCCGCGCAAAGGTTCTCTTCGTTCTTGTACTTCATGAGCGGGCGTCCGTA
>JAZUFS010000285.1:0-1605 GCA_045640805.1 Treponemataceae bacterium | reverse complement strand
AAGATGAGTAAGTCACTCGGCAACGGTATCGACCCGCTCGACCTGATTGCAGAAGTTGGTTCAGACGCCGTCAAGTATACGCTCGGCTTCATGTGCGCACAGGGACAGGATGTCCTTGTAGACAAGGAAAGCTTCAAGCTTGGAAGCCGCTTCAGCAACAAGATCTGGTACGCAAGCCGCTATCTGCTCGGTAACCTTGAAGGCCGCAACCTCGTTCCTGTAAAGAAGAGCGACCTTACCGAGCTCGACAAATGGATTTATGCACGCCTTGACAACTGCGTACGCCTCGTTCGCGACGCTCTTGAAGGCTACCGCTATAACGACGGTGCACAGGCACTGTACGAGTTCTTCTGGACAGAGTTCTGCGACTGGTACGTTGAGGCTACAAAGCTTTCATTCCGTAACGGTGATGATGCAGAAAAAGACAGGGCAGCATCTGTGCTCCTCAATATTCTTGAAGAGAGCCTCCGCCTGCTGCATCCATATCTGCCGTTCGTTACAGAAGAAATCTACGGCAAGCTGCCGCTCGCTGAAATCGCTGAAAGCCGCAAGGCAGCAGGCGACGATGCAGTATGCACCGTCCAGTACACAGGCATGCTTATCGCAGGCCCATACCCTGAAGCAGATGAAAGCCGCGTAAGTGCCGTCATTACACAGCGCTTCACCGTACTTCAGGAACTCATCCGCTCAGTCCGTAACCTGCGCGCTGAATGCGGCATTGCTCCTGAGGCAAAGCTCAACGTTGCCATCATGGTTACAAAGGGCAGTAACGCTGAAGTTCTTCATGAGAAGACTGACATCATCAAGCTGCTCGCCGGTATCGGCAACATCAGCTTTGTTGATGAGAAGCCAGCCGGAGCAATCGGTGCTGTCGGTGCCGGCTTCGAAGCCTTCGTACTCGTCGATGCTTCTGTTGACGCAAGCCAGCTCAAGGCACGCTTCACAAAGGCAATCGAGCAGGAGAAAGCGTTCATCGCAAAGGTTGACGCAAAGCTTTCAGGCAAGTTCGCAGAGCATGCCCCTGCAGAAGTTGTTCAGGCAGAGCGCGACAAACGCGAAGAAGCTGTACGCCGTCTTGAAAAGCTCTCATCTTACGTTGAAAACCTGTAAAATGGGTGTATGATGACTGTGTAGGTGGCTTAAGGATACGTGAGGAGGTAGCCCATGCCGATGAAGATTGATAAACCGGATCAGATGAACAAGCAGGGAATGCTGGAGCTGACAGAGATGACTCTTGCTCCGTATATCATGCTTTCAACGGCCCTTATCGGTAAGACACGGCGTGCGGGCGGCAACATGTTCCGCCATCAGCTCGACACCCTCGCTATCCTCATTGACTACGGCTACTACGATGCAACTTTGCTCAAGGCAGCCGTAATCCACGACCTTATTGAGGATGTACCCGGCTACGACCCGCAGCGCATCCTCGACATTGAGCCTGCCGCAAAGGAAGTTCTTGATCTCGTCCTCGAAGTCACAAAGAAAGAGGGCCAGCTTAAAAAGGACTACCTTCTTGGCATTATCGACCACGGAAGCGAAAAGGCTAAAATCCTTAAATGCGCTGACCGCATCAGCAACATGATAAGCCTTGGTTTCGTCACCGAT
>JAZUFS010000284.1:0-4203 GCA_045640805.1 Treponemataceae bacterium | reverse complement strand
AACACCCGGCAGCAGTGAACCGCCACCAATCAGGATGACATTGCCCATGAGCTGTCTTCCCTGTACCATGGACGCCAGTTTATCGCGCAAAGTGACAAACGTTTCGACGATGCGCGGTCTTATGATGTCACACAGTTCCTTGCGAGGCATTGTTGAAGGAGCCCTTCCGCCAATTCCAGGAATTATGACGACCTCATCTTCAGATTCTATCAGATCTTCACTACAGCAGCCTGATTTGAGCTTTACCTGTTCGGCAATTTCAAATGAAACGCTTCTGATGATTGAGATATCATTCGTTACGAGATTGCCGCCAATTGGAATACTTGCAGTACAGATTGGTGCACCGTCAATAAGCACGAGCGCATCTGTTGAACCACCACCCATATCAATGAGGATAGAGCCAAGCTCACGTTCCTCTTCTGTAGTGACTGCTTCTGATGATGCGAGGGTTTTGAGCATGACACCATCTACACCGAAACCTGCACGGCCGACACAACGAACCATATTCTGCATTGTTGTCACGGCAGCATTTACAATATGCACATCGGCTTCGAGACGTACTCCGATTTCATTTATCGGGTCCTTTATTCCCGGCTGGCCGTCAATTGTGTATGTCTGAGGAATTACATGAAGCACTTCCCTGTCGGGAGGAACAGGAACTGCACGAGCTGCTTCTATTACGCGCTCTACATCACTGGCAGTAATTTCGCGTGTACCCTTGCCACGGTCGGCAACGGCTACAACGCCATGTGAGTTCAGGCTTTCAATCTGGGAACCGCCTATTCCGGCGACTACGGAGTCTACATCATGGCCACTCATCATTTCAGCCGCTTCAACAGCTTCTGTAATGGCCTGCATGGTAGTTTCAATATTGACGATGACGCCGTTACGCAGTCCCTTGGACGGAACTTTACCGACGCCTGTTATTTCAAGCTTATTATCTTCTGTAAATTCACCAAGAACAGCCCTGACAAACGACGTGCCAATATCAAGACCAACGATTGCATCACTCACGAGTTCCCTCCCACAGTTACCGTAAGCTCTCTTCTATCTATTTCTTATACGACACTGTACCGTACCGCATATCAACTTCATTTACATCAGCGTCCATGGCATCAAGTACATCAAGGACAACCATCATATACTGCAATGTCTGCTCATCAAAAGAACGGTCTGTAATAACACGCACATGTGAGTGAATGGGATACAGAACCAGTTCATAACTGCCAGAAACAGTCGGCTGGACATGAATTTCAGACAGCGCAGAAAAATACGGTGAATTCTTTTCCGCAATTTCAGAAATCTGTGCAAGCAAAGGTTTGTACATTGCCGGAATACCAAGACCTTCAGATGTTGAATCAATATCAAGTCCTGAAAGCAGAGGTACAGAATCTGCAGCAGATTTCACCGCTGAATTAAATATTACACCATTTTTATCAATTTGAACAGATGTTGACTTGCCTGCACGGCTTACAAGTGAAAATGCTACAGGAACACGCTCTTTTGCTTCGACGATTACCTGATCCGGGAATTTTTTCTGCACGGTTACGCTTTCAATGGCAGAAACAGATTCCAGACGTGACTTGAATTCATCAGCATCAAAACTGATATAACCGGTTCCCATTTCCATGGCGCATTCTGCAAGGACATCATCTGAATTAAGACTTTCAAGTCCGTAAAACGAAACCTTTACAGGTGACAGGCACGGGAAAATCACTGCATACAGCAGAGCCTCCGTTACCAGCACAACAGTCAGCACGATTACAAGAATACGCAGCAGCTTTGTTTTCCTGTCAGAATTTTTTGTCTCTTCAGCATAGTATGAACTGAAATCTGTGAAAGCGTAACCGTCACTCATCTTCTATCTCCACAACATTTTCATAGCGTGATACGTTTATTAATAATCCGCAGGCGGCCATCGACACGATAAGTGAAGAACCACCCGAGGAGAAAAATGGCAATGGAATACCGGTAGACGGGAATGCACCGCCTACAACACCACAATTCATGATTGACTGTCCTACGATAAGGAAACAGCAGCCAAATGCAACAAGCGCACGGAAGCGGTCAGAATTGTTGAGTGCAGCCGCAAAACAGCGCCAGCAGAAATAAGCAAGCAGCAGGAAATAGATAAGCACACCGACAAAGCCCATGGCTTCTGTCCAGCCGGCGAAAATATAGTCCGACTGTACTTCAGGTACATATTTCGTAAACTGAAGTCCCGTTCCCATTCCGTTTCCCCAGATGCCGCCACTCTGAATTGCCCTGCTCGCAGCAGTTGCCTGGTAGCTCATTCCGCTGGCATCATAGTTTGGAAGAATCCAGGCAAGAACACGCTCTACACGATACTCTTCGGTAAAAACAAACAGGAACAGAATTGGAATTCCAAGGAGCATGAGCAGGAAGAACCAGCGGAGGTAGACACCTGCAATAAAGAAAATTGCAAGTCCAAGAAGAAGGATGGTAAGTGCTGTCGTGAAATCTTTCTGAAGGATGACAACAATAACGAATGCACCAAGTCCGATAATTGCGGGATATGTTGAAACGATAGGATCACCGAGTCTGTCACTCTTTTTGTCGAACAGATTTGCAAGGAACAGGATTACAGCAAGTTTTGCAAACTCTGATGGCTGGAATGTTCCAAGACCGGGAATATTGATCCAGCGGCGGGCACCATTCTTGTCAGTTCCTATTCCCGGAATAAAGGTAAGGATACAGACAAACAGACATGCAAAGAAAACCGGGGCGGTAAACTTGCGGATGAACTTCATGTCAAAGCAGGCACAGACAAGCATGACGACAAGGCCGATTCCGCCAAAAATCAGCTGGCGCTTTACGAAATACAGTTCATCTCCCTGAAGATTGAGACCGACACGCTGTGAACTTGCGAACAGTGTTACAAAGCCGAGGCCCAGGAACAGGATGATTGAAACCACTAATCCTGAGTCTGGCTTTTTTGTAAATACCGGGCGTTCTACAAACATGTCGAATGATTTCATTTTGCAGCCGCCTTAGTAAGGATTTCTGTCACGCGCTCAAGACGCATTCCCCTGGATCCCTTAACAAGGAAAAGGTCTCCGGAAGACGCTGTCGCCGCAAGATTTTCTGCCACGCGGATTACTGCTTCATCGGAAATGTCACTTTCGGCCATGACCGTAACGCCCGCAGGAGCTTTTTCACGGGCGGCACGTGCGCCATAAGCCATTTCCTTTCCGATGAAAACAAGTACATCAGCACCGCATTCTGCTGCTTTTGCACCGACTTCTGTATGAATCTTCTCTGACTCATCGCCAAGTTCAAGCATATCCGCCAGGACGAACGTCTTCTTTCCACTTGTTCCGACAGAACCGTAGAAACTGACAGCCTCCATCATTGATTCCGCATTTGCGTTGTAACAGTCTTCAACAACAGTAAAGGAGCCCCTGTTGATGTTACTGCGTCCGAAAAGCGGTTTCACGTCTTCAATGCCACTTATGATTTCATCTTTTGTAAGCCCGAGCGTTTCCGCGAGAGAAACTACCGCGAGCATGTTATTAAAGTTATAGGTTCCTGGCAGCGGGAAACATACCGGTCTGCCATAATAGCGGAAGTTTGTACCATCAAGGCCGGCAGGCTCAACATCAGTAACGCTTGCAGCCTGGGTAACCTTTCCGAAAAGCTTTACCTTACCGGACTGTACATCCTGAAGGAACGGTGCAAACTCATCTTTCTCCGGAACGAAGCCAACACTCTTTTCAGAAAAGTTTGAAAAAATCTGTTTTTTCTCTTCAGCTATTGCCTGTTTTGATCCGAGAATACCGATATGGGCAGTTCCAATGTTTGTAATGATTGCAAACTCAGGAAAAAGGACATTTGCCAGTTCTGTAATTTCACCACGGCGGTTCATGCCCATTTCAAACACACCCACCTGATGTTCTTTCCTGATATTGAATACTGACAAAGGAAGACCTGTTTCAGAATTAAGATTGCCCTGCGTGGCAATTACATTAAAGTGTTTTGACAGTACTGAAACGGTAATTTCCTTCGTCGTAGTCTTTCCATTCGAGCCGGTAATACCCACGCGGATAAGTTCCGGGAATTTCTTTACGTAAGCAGCTGCTGCAGCCTGCAGAGCATGCATTGTGTTTTCTACGAACAGGACAGTACATGTCTTTTCAATTTCTTCTTTATCAGCAGCAGGAAGTGCTTCATACGAAGGCTTAT
>JAZUFS010000283.1:0-2368 GCA_045640805.1 Treponemataceae bacterium | reverse complement strand
TATGGATTTCATCACCGACGGTCTGTTCATTCAGGCGGTCGTAATCGATGACATAGCGGTCACGGTTCTTGACGGACTCTTCATACCAGGTAAGTGCACCCAGGTCTTCGTTGTTGCCGCACCAGAGTGCAATGCTCGCGTGGTGCTGCAGACGGCGTACCTGATGACGGATTTCCAGACGTACGCTTGCAAGGAAATCGTCGTCCGCCGGATACGTAGAACAGCCGAACATGCAGTCCTGCCATATGAGAATGCCATACCTGTCACAATAGTCGTAGAAGAAATCGGTTTCGTAGAAGCCGCCTCCCCATATGCGGATTGTATTGCCGTGTGCCTGAACGAGCGAGGAGAGCAGGTTTTCGTAGTGTGCCTTTGTCTGGCGGGAAGGAATGGCGTCGCATGGAATCCAGTTGGAGCCCTTGGAATAGATGCTGCGGCCGTTGACTTTTATGACGAACGATTTGCCGTATGAATCTTCTTTTGCTTCGACTTCAAGCTCGCGGAAGGCAATGTTCACTGTCTTTGAAGAGCTGCCGCCGGAGACTGTCAGTGCATACAGCTGGTTTTCGGCAGGAGCCGGATTGCTGCCGGCGGCGATTGCGGCTTCTGTCGCGGGATCTGACCAGGCAGGCCACCAAAGCTCAGGATTTTTCACGGTGAACGTGTGCTCTATGGTGTTTTCTCCCTTTTTGACAGTGACCGTCGTCGTAACCGGTTCAGGCATTTTCGTGTTACATGGTTTCCCACCTGCTTTTACGGCAGGGGCAAGAGACGTCGTGAATGTAACGGTGCCGTTTCTGACTGCGGTGAAAGTGGTTGTAGTACAGACGTTCCACTCATCTCCGTTACGTTCCATGTTCGTTCTGACATAGTCGATAAAGCCTGTTGCCGTCTGAACGAGCTCAATTGAGTTGTAGATACCGGAAACCATGAGGCAGATACCCCAGTCCCATCCTGCATGGCATTGCGGCTTACGTACGAGATTGCGGTTAGGCGATGATACGTCGTAAACAGAGCACGGGTAGGTGTACGGCAGGCTGGCGGCACGAGCCACGGCGTGCTTTTCAGACGATTCGAATACGAGGCGGATGGTGTTTTCGCCTTCATGAAGCAGCCCTGTTACGGGAAAGCGCCACGCCCTGAAGAAATTGTCACAGAAGCCTGCTTCATTGCCGTTTATGAAAACGCGGACGAATGTGTCGGCGCCGTCAAGTGCAATGAACTGCTCGCCCTGCAGAAAACCTGCGGGAACAGTGACGGTGCGTTCCATGCACCAGTCTGTACGTCCGACCCACTGGACATCAAGTTCGTTCTTCTTCCAGTACGGGTTCGGGATAATATTGTTTTCCAGCAGCGTTGTGTGTACGTCGCCGGGAATTTTCTGGGAAAGCCCTGCAAAAAGCGGACTGTCGTTGACTGAAGCTAAGTTTTCTGGCAATTCGCTGTCAGAAAGTGCGGTGAGGTTCCATGAACCAGCTAGCGAAATATGTTTCATGCTACAATTATAACATATTTATATTTATGTGCTATAATGAAATTTATGAAAGAGAAAGGACGCTTCAAGGCCTTTATTAAGGCAAAGTCGGACGTGATTACCGTTTTGTGTGTAATCCTTGTCATGACATTGGTGGCTGGTTTCGGTCTATTTGAAAATCTCGAATCTCGTGTATTCGATGCTCTTATGAAGATTAAGCCTGCCACAACAGAGAGAGAGGATGTTGCAATCATAGCGATTGACGACGATTCTATTGCAAAGCTTGGCGAGTACCCGTGGCCGCGCGACATTATAGCTGATACGCTTATAAGAATGCGCGAACTTGGGGCCGCGAGTGCCACATTCGATATTGAGTATCTGCAGCCTTCGGCACAAGGTGTAAATCAGCGTGCTAAGGCGCAGATACCGGAACAGGTTTACAATTCTGAAGTTGAAGTTGCAGAACTTCTTTCTGAGATTACCGAGGCTGTCGGTTATGGATATTATCCTCCGGAATTCCTTGTTGAAGAGTCGGATTACATTATCGGAACTGCCATAGAGCCGATTGAGAATCTTGGCGTATGGGCTGAAGGAAGCCTGTTCCGCGATAACGATGCGTATCTTGCGCAGGGATTGCATTTCTTCGGCAACTCATGGATTACGTTCAATGTCTCTGATGTAGGTATTGAACAGGAAGAAGACAAGCTTCAGTACTGTAAGGATAACCTGCTTATCCATAACATGACTGATGCCGGAAATTATATTGCCGGTGAAACTGCTGAATATGCAAAGGCTAATCAGTATACAATGACGCTTGTTCCTGCAATGGCTGACCTTATTTATGCATCTAAGGGTGCAGGGTTTACGAACATCGTTCTTGATACTGATGGTGTC
>JAZUFS010000282.1:0-5363 GCA_045640805.1 Treponemataceae bacterium | reverse complement strand
GCTTTTTTCGCATGCGGATATGAACTCGTACGGATTCAGGTTTGTGCTTCCCATGCCGCTGACAGAGAACTCCAGCTCGGAGATGATTTCCGGGATGCCCGTGCCGTTGTCGCATGAGCAGCGCAGGCGGAACTCGCCGTCCTGGAGTGCGGTCACGCGCACTGCATCGCCGGGGGCAGCGGGCAGCGGCGAAAGTGAGACTGCGCGGGAGGCAATGCCTTCAAGGCGTACGGCCTCGAACTTGAGGGCGCGGTGCGTCGCGTTTTCGGGAAGGATGCGCGCTGTTACGACGACTTCGCGGTTTTCGGGAGAGAGGGCGCGGGACCCGTTACAGGCGAGTTCAATCTTCCGCACGGGAACTTCGCCTGCATGTGCGCCCGCTGCCTTGTCAGCGTCACCTGCCTTGTTTGCGTACCCTGCTTCTGAAAGTGCATTCAGCTGCAGCGTCGCGCCTTCCAGACCCGGCGACGTGATGGTCAGTGTGACGGGCGCATCCGGAGCGCTGGGATCTGGGGCGAGAATGGCGATGAGTGCGTTGTTGAACAGCTTCCGGCTGGTAGTTTTGTACTGCTCGTAATCGGTACTGTCGCCGTTATCAAGGCCTTCAAGGCGCGCGCCTGTGACTTCCACGGTGACACGGTTCCGTGCGTTATCCACGGGGTTGCCGTCTTTATCTACAGTGTGGATTTCCACGAAAATGAGGTCACTACCGACCGTTCGTAAGCCGTCCGAACCCTCTGAAATAGGGGATTTATCGAAGGCGCTCTTATCCGCTTTTATGACCAATCGGTAGGGGTCGCCGGGCGTTGTGCGGCTTTCGCGCGCCAGCTCGTTTCCGCTTTCGTCACGCGCGATTGCCGTGATGGTACCCGGTTCAAAAGCCAGCTGCCATTCACCTGCAAGGTTTGTCCCGTGTGCATGATCTATCCGCTGGATGCCGCATGACTTTCCGTTGAAAAGCAGTTCAACCTGTGGCGCGTTTGTGTAGGCCCGCACATCTATCAGCTGGCCGATGTTGAAATCCCAGTATGGCAGAAGGTGCACCATCGGCTTCGTGTGGTAATCCGTCCACTCAGCCTGGTACTGATAGTATGTGTCTTTCTCAAAACCGGCCGTATCAATCTGTCCGAAGAACGAGTTTTTCGTGAAGTACGGGGTCGGCTCTCCGATGTAATCCCATCCCGTCCAGATGAACTGACCGGCACTGAACGGCGTGTCTCTGTCGCGGATGACCGTGTCGGCGGCATTTGCGGCGCCCCAGTTTACCGAGCAGTTTTCGAGGGAGGAGCACTGCGAGTCATCGTGCGTGAGCGTGCGGAAATGTGCCGGAAAGTGATAGACGCCGCGTGATTGCACCGTCGCACCAGTTTCGCTGCCGTATATTTTCCAGTCAGGATGCGCTGCGTGATGGGCCGGATAAAGCCGCTCGCCGTAATTGTATCCCGCGACGTCGATCAACTGGGCACACGATTGCGCGCCCTGCCATTCCATGTAGTTAGAGGCGATGGTGACAGGCGCATTTTTCGCGGGGTCGTGTTTCCGGACGAGTGCCGCGAGTTCTTTCGTTATAGCAAGTCCGTTTCCCTGATGGGTGTCGTAAATCTCGTTTCCGATGCTCCACATGATGAGTGACGGATGGTTTCTGTCGCGCCTGATCCAGCTGGCAACATCGCGCTCATGCCAGTCGGGGAAAAAGCGCGCGTAGTCGTACTCCGTCTTGGGTTTTTCCCACATGTCGAAGCACTCGCTGTCGATTAGCATGCCCATTTCATCCGCGAGTGTCATGAGAGCTGGTGCGGGCGGATTATGTGACAGGCGGATTGCGTTCACGCCCATGTCACGCAGCTTGGTGAACTGGCGTTTCAGTGCCGTCAGGTTGAATGCAGCGCCGAGTGCTCCCAGGTCGTGGTGCATGCACGCGCCGTTCAGTTTTACGTGTCGTCCGTTCAGGAAAAAGCCGTCGTCCTTGTCAAAGCGGATGGTGCGGAAACCCACTTTCTGAGTGCAGCTGTCGAGAAGCCTGCCGGGTGCCTTGAAAGCGGATGATGCCCTGTCTGCAGGCTGATGGCTTGAAGATGGCAATGTGTACGCAATGCCTCCAAAGCAGGATGATGCGTTGTCTGCCGGATGTGCAGTTTCCTGCAGATGTGATGCATCGCCGTCGAGGCAGGATGAGCAGGAACCTGCTTCGTACAGTTCCGTCGTCAGCGTGTAGAGATGCGGTGTGTCGATATCCCAGGCGAGCACATTTTCCAGACGGAATCCTGCCTCTGCAACCGAAGCGCCGGCGGGGTCCAGGTACCAGTAGGGATCGTCCGCCACAACTGGATTCAGCGTGACGGGAACCGATTTTTCTGCCACGACAGCACCCGCCTCATCGGCGAGTGAGAAACGGACGACGGCATTTTTTGCGTGCGACGATATGCCGCCGGAAGTGTCGGTCATGGGAGCATAATCGCAGGGCGCGTCGCAACTAACTATCGGTAGGTAGCACGCGTCTGCCGTTAGTTTAGCGGTCCAGCTGCCATCCGTGTTCTGATCTGATGTGAAGTATATGCCGTCGGAAACAAGATGGATTTCAGGTACATCCAGCCGCCATACGTCACGGAAAATGCCGGCTCCCGAGTACCATCTCGTGTTCGGAGACCTGTACACGGAAATGACGGTAATCGTGTTTTCACCATCTTTCAAGAAGTCAGTAATGTCAGTTTCAAACGTTGTGTAACCGTACTTCCATTCGGTAGTTTTTGTGCCGTTTATGTAAACTGAGGTGTCCATGTAGACGCCCTCGAACCGGATGATTGTCCTATTGGCGGATGTGCCTGAAACGCTGTTTGATGCAGGGGCGGAATGAGTACGGGCGGAGTTTTCGGGAGTGACTACCGCGCGGAAGTTTTTCTTGTAGATGCCGATGCTGTTTTCGTATAAGTCATTCGTATTCCAGATGAGCCAGTCATGCGGAATGGTTACCGGAGAAAAATTGTCGTCGGAAAGCGAGAGTAATTCCGCTTCACTGGGGAGGGGCGCGTCTGCAGTTTCAAGATGAATTTTTGCGAACTGCCAGCCATCATTGAACAGGGTTTTCATGCTGCCTCCTGCGTAATCTCTTGGTACCAGAACTGCTACTGTCTGAGCAGGCGCTCCAGCGTCAGTTCGACACCAAGTGCGTTCTTCAAGGCAGTTGCATCAGCTGAAAGCGCTGCGCCCCGTGCCTTGAAAGCAGCAAGTGCCTTATCTGCGACATCAGCTGCTGGAAGCGGTGTTCCTGCCTTTACAGCAGATGATGCCTTGTCAGCGGATGCTGCTTGAGAAAGCGAACAGCCCGCTCTCTCTTTCAGTACTGCGCGGATCAGGATGTTTTTGGGCGTGTGCTCCATGTCGATGAACTCCAGGAGCTGCGTCTTGTAATTATGGGCGCTGAGCGTTTCTGCGCGGAGGACATCAGTGGCGAGCGCGGCGAACCGCTCTTTTACGATGCCGTATTTCAGCAGCGGATTAAGTGCTTCATCGGGAGCTGAGCGGCCGAGTGCGGTATTCAGTTCATGCTGGCAGCACGGTACGGAAAGGATTGCACGGGCGCCATGCTCAATGGCAAATGCAAGCGCGTAATCGGTGGCGGTGTCGCACGCATGAAGCGTAATCACCAGATCAGGCGGCGCGCCCTTTCCGGCGTTTTCCGCGCGATAGTCTGCAATGTCGCCGCATGCAAAGCGAAGGCCAGTATATCCGCAGGCGGATGCGAGCTTTGTGCAGTCTTCAATGACATCCTGCTTAAGATCAAGACCGAAAATTTCTGCCTGCAGTCCCTTTTTAACAACGAGATAGTGATATATGGCGAATGTCAGGTACGATTTGCCGCATCCAAAGTCGATGATGCGGAGCGGCGTTCCCGGGAAAGCGTCTTCATGCGCGGCCTGAATTTCGGCCAGGATGTCATCCACGAACTCGAGGAAGCGGTTTATCTGGCGGAATTTGTCGTATTTCTGTGCATGCACCTTGCCGTCAGCCGTCATGACGCCGAGCTGTACGAGAAACGGAATGCTTTCTCCTTCTGGCAGGATGTAGTTTTTGACACGGTTGTGAGGCGCTTTTGTGAACATTGTTGCGGGAGATGATGCGCCCGGTGCCTTGAAAGCAGATGATGCCCTGTCTGCGTCCGCCGCTCCGCTGCCTTTACGTGAGCCAGATATGTCTTTCTGTGAACGGTGCACATCCTTCACCAGTACGGTCGTCTTGCCTTTTCTGCTCGTGAGTGCCGTTATCGTCTGATTTGCCGTATCCATCACTATGGCATGGAACTGCTGCTCTGCACGGGCCATGAACTCATCCACTCTGGCGGCTGTCCACTCATCCCTGAAGGCCTTGGGCCCCTTGAAATAATCTGCCGTGAATGTTGAAGCACTGTTTTTGCAGAGTTTCAGCTTATCCGCAAAAGCTTCGTGTGTCGGTTTTGAGAAAGTTGCATTTAAAATGTCAGCTGCCGTACAGGGAATGTTCATGAAAAATCCTTACTACAAATCAATATATACGCAAAGTAAAAAAAATGATATATTAGCAGTATGGGTAAGATTTGTGTTTTCGTAAATCAGAAGGGCGGCGTCGGTAAAACCACGTCGGCAATCAATATTGGTGCCTATATGGCTCTGCAGGGGAAAAAAATCCTGCTTGTTGACTTTGACTCTCAGGGCAATATGTCCTCTGGCGTTGGTATTTCAAAAGACAAGCCGACAATTTATGAACTTATGGCAGATCAGGTTTCTGCTGATGCGTGCATCCGTCATTCTCCGGTTGAGAACCTTGATGCAATTGCTGCTGACATCCAGCTTTCCGGTGCGGCAATTGAGCTCGTAGATCAGGATGAGCGTGAATATTTCCTGAAAAAATGTCTTACTCCGCTCAAGGAAAAGTATGATTACATCCTCATTGACTGCCCGCCGTCACTTGGTATTCTTACACTGAACGGTCTTGCAGCTGCTGATGAGGTTCTTATTCCGCTGCAGTGTGAATACTTTGCTCTTGAAGGTATTTCCATGCTGTTGCAGACGGTCAAGAATGTCCAGAAGTCAATAAATCCGTCACTGAAGATTGGCGGCATTTTCTTTACGATGTATGATTCCCGCACACGACTCGCTCAGGATGTCGTCCTTCAGGTAAAATCATACTTCAAGGATACTGTGTTCAACACAATCATCCCGCGCAACGTACGCCTGTCAGAGGCACCATCCCATGGAATGCCAATCTGCAATTATGACCCGACATGTCAGGGTGCACGCAGCTATGAAAGTCTTGCAAAAGAGGTGATTGCACGTGGCTAAAGGAAGTTTTGGTCTTGGAAAAGGTTTGGGCGCCCTGATGGGAGAAGC
>JAZUFS010000281.1:0-8274 GCA_045640805.1 Treponemataceae bacterium | reverse complement strand
ACCTGCTCGGCGCTCACTTCAGTTCAAGTCCAACCCCCGCTTACAGTGGATTGGTTAAATAAAAGCGAAAAGAGCATAAAAAAAAGAACTTCCTGTGTTTGGAAGTTCTTTGTGTTTTTAGCGGGACTTGCCCTCTGGTCGACCGCGTCCATGCGGTCTCCCGCCGGGCCGCCTCCGTTCGCTGACGCGCACATCCATGTGCGCTCATCCTCGCTCCTGCTCGGCGCTCACTCCGGTTCAAGTCCAACCCCCGCCTACAGAAGATTGGTTAAATAAAAGCGGTATGTGCAAAAAAAAGAGTTACCTGTGATAGGTAACTCTTTTCAGTTTAGCGGGGGTTGGACTTGAACCAACGGCCTCCGGGTTATGAGCCCGACGAGCTGCCAACTGCTCTACCCCGCGTCGTAATTGCGGGTATGATATAACGAATCTCTAATCTTGTCAATCAATATCCGCTGCATCCGGATTTTTTATCTGCTGGTAGAAGAAACGCAGGCGGATTGCAGCGTATAGAATCGTGATTATCGACAGCCACCAGAACTGGGTTGAACCGGCGAAGTAGTTGTAGATGCCGTGAATCAGAATGGCTGAAATGAGGGGGCGGACTCTCGTCTGCTTCTGGTGAATTGTCCAGATGAACAGGCCGGAAAGTCCTGCGCACAATGCGTGGATGACGGCAGCGGTTGCGAGGCGCAGGCTGATGTCCTGGGCACCGGTAATCAGGTAGATGACGGCTTCAAACGAACCAAGTGCGAATCCCTGAAGGATGGCGGCTGCAGTGAATGTACCGATATCCGCTTTTTTCCATGGCATAAGGAGCATTGAGGCGGATTTAAGGCCCTCTTCAATAAGGCCGTTAAACACCAATGCAACAATCAGCATGTTGAGCAGCGTGTTTGATGCAAGGAATGGCAGTTTTGCGCCGTAATACTGAATCGCGGAAATAGGGATGAGCGCAAGAAGGCCTGAAAGGATGGCGAACAGGACCTGCAGTACTTTCAGGTTTTTCATGGTGAGAAGGAAAATTGCAGCCAGAACGAGCAGCGGAACGAAGCAGATGCCAATGGCGGATAGTGCACTCATGTCTTTATCATACTGTAAAGAATATGCAGCGACAAGGAAAAAATGATATACTTCAACTATGATTGCACTGATGGGGATAAAGCATTGCGGAAAATCGAGCGTGGGTAAAGCGCTCGCGGATATGATGAATGCTCCGTTTTATGACATTGACGACGAGATTGAGCGGATGTGCGGTATTTCCGTGCGGGAGTTGTATGCGTCCCGTGGAAAAGATGCGTTCATGCAGGCAGAAACTGCAGCGTGTCATGCTGTGCTTGAGCATGCTTCCGACGATGCAGTCATTGCGACTGGCGGCGGCATCTGCGACAACGAGTCTGCGGTCGCTGAACTGACGGCTGCCGGGTGCCGTCTGGTGTATCTTGCTGTTGATGAAAAGACGGCCTGTGACCGCATTCTTGCTGAGGCTGAAAAGACAGGCAGCCTACCTGCGTATATACAAAAAGAACATCCTGCGTCTGAGCAGGATGTTCGTATCATTTTCAACGCGTTCTACCGCCGCCGCACCAAAGCGTACGAAGCTTTATGCGACGTGACGGTTTCTGTAAGCGGAAAGACTCCCGAAGAAATCGCCCGCGAACTGATTTAGCAGCCGCCGCATCCACCGCCGCAACTGCCACAGCTTCCACCACAACCGCCACATCCGCCGCCACAGCCTGATGACGGAGGTGCAAGCTCTTCTGGAGTAGCATCACGGACTGAAACGACCTTTACATCGAAGTAAAGTGTCTTTCCTGCAAGTTCGTGGTTTGCGTCGATGGTTACTTCTTTGTCAGTTACTTCCTTGACGGTAACAATGCTGCCATCAGAAGCCTGAAAGCACATTCCCGGTTCAATTGGTGTGTCAGTGTCAAACTGCTCGCGTGAAACTTTAATGACGAGGTCAGGATTGAAAACGCCGTAGCCTTCTTCCGGTGGAATGGTAATCTGGAATTCATCGCCGGGCTGCTTGCCTTCAAGTGCTTTTTCCATGCCGGTGATGAGTCTTCCGTTTCCGTGCAGGTATTCAAGAGGGCCTGAATTGGCTGAAGTATCAATTACTGTGCCCTTGTCATCTTTGAGTGTGTAGTCGATTGAAACAATCTTATCCTTAGAAATTGTCATGCAAACCTTCCTTAAAAACTGAAAATCAGGTTGTGGATGTGCTAAAGATACTTAAAAAATCCGTTTTCGGCAACTGCTGCACCTTCAAGGCAGGCATATCTGCTGTTTTGAGAAGCCCTCTCATCCGGTTACAGAAGCTTTTTGAGCAGATCGCGGCGTCCGGCCTTTTCAAGTGCTTCAACGACGAGTTTCCGGTTATCCGGCTTGTTGAACTGGAGCAGGGCACGCTGAAGCCGCCGCTCGTGCGCGCCGCGTGGAACGTAAATTGCTTTCATCCTGCCATCCGTGTCGCGTTCATGCGGATTAAGCCCCGTGTAGTACATGCAGGTGGCGAGATTGCCCGGCGTCGGGTAGAAGTCCTGCACCTGATCCGGAACAAATCCGGTTTTCTTAAGATAGAGCGCCACCTCAATTGCTTCTTCAAGACCGGCTCCGGGAAGGCCTGCGATGTAGTACGGCACGAGATACTGCTTTTTGCCAAGCTCGCGGTTTATCTTCGCGTATTCAGCGGCAAAATCCTCGTACACTTTATGGCTGCTTTTACGGACAAGTTTCAGAACGCTGTCAGATACATGCTCCGGGGCTACTTTCAGCTGGCCGGATATGTGGTGCTCGCACAGTTCACGGAAGAACGTTCTGTCTTTGTCGAGCATGAGGTAATCAAAGCGGATGCCGCTCCTGACGAACACTTTCTTTACGCCCGGAATCTCGCGGATGCGGCGGAGAATGCCGAGATACTCGCTGTGGTCAACCTGAACTGCGGGACACGGATTGGCGCCAAGGCATTCCCTGTCAGTGCATGCGCCCTTTGTCTTCTGCTTTGCACATGCGTCATGGCGGAAGTTCGCTGTCGGCCCGCCCACGTCGTGAATGTAGCCCTTGAAATCGGGCAGCCGGGTAAGTGTTTCGGCTTCTTTTACGAGTGAGTCAGCGCTGCGTGTCTGAATGCGTTTTCCCTGATGAAAGGTGATTGCGCAGAATGAACAGGCGCCAAAGCAGCCTCTGCAGCTGGTGAGCGAGAACTGTACTTCAGCAAGGCCGGGGACGCCGGTCTGTCCGTTTGCAGCAGGCTTGTCGTACATCGGGTGCCAGCGGCGCGTGTACGCCATTTCGTGAACGGCGTCCATCTCCTCAGTTGAAAGCGGAAGGGCGGGCGGCTCCTGAACGACGAAGCGCTGCTCTGTCTGCTCTATCAAAACGTGCGCGCTGATGGCGTCGGTGTTCGCTTCCTGCAAGAGGTACGACTCGGCGAAAGCAGCGCGGCCTTCTTCAGTCTGGACGGACACGGCCTCGTATGTGGGCAGGCGTACGCATGCCTTGGAAGCGTCTGATGCCTTGTCTGCCGGCGCATCTGCCTTATCAGCAGATGATGCCTGATTTGCGTTCGGGACGTCTGGCAGGTCGGCGGCGCGTCCGGTTCGCCAGCAGGTGCCGCGAACGCCGTGAATTGACGCGGCGTCTTTTGACGTGAGGTACTGGCCTTCAGGAAGTGCGTCTGCCATTTCTTTTAGGCGCGCGGCAAGTTCAAGAATGGAGTGCTCGCCCATGCCGTACATGAGCAGGTCGGCCTTGCTGTCGAGCAGGATTGAGCGGCGGACGGTGTTTGACCAGTAATCGTAGTGCGCCATACGCCTCAAGCTCGCTTCGATGCCGCCAATCAGGACGGGAACGCCTTTGTATGCCTCGCGGATTTTTGCCGTGTACGCAATGAGCGCCCTGTCAGGACGATGGCCGCTTTCGCCGCCGTGAGCGTATGCATCAGAGGAACGTGGTTTGTTGTTTGCTGTGTAATTTGACACCATGGAATCCATGGCGCCGGCGCTCACCAGAAAAGCGAGCCGTGGGCGGCCCAATACGGTGAACGCGTCTGCTGTGTGCCAGTCTGGCTGAGCGATGATGCCGACTTTGTAGCCGTGCGTTTCGAGCCAGCGGCCAAGAAGGGCGGCGGCAAAAGACGGATGGTCTACGTATGCGTCGCCTGAAACGAAAACGAAATCGAGCTCCTGCCAGCCACGCTCATCCATGTCGGCGCGGCAGACAGGCAGGAAAGGAAGCGGCATTAGAAATCCTGAACGACTTCTGTTACTTCCGGAAGATTATCTTTCAGATAGCGTTCAACGCCCATCTTCAGTGTCATTGTAGCCATAGGGCAGTTGCCGCATGCGCCGGTCAGCTTTACGTGAACTTTGCCGCCATCCTCGAGTTTGATGAATTCGAGGTCGCCGCCATCAGCCTGGAGCTGTGGACGCATATCATCAAGTGCTTTCTTTACTTTCTCTTCAAGTGTCATGATTATCTCCTATGAAATCTCCGCGAATTCTTATACTAATGTTTGCGGGGCTAATTTACAAGCGCCTCACCAAGTTTCTTTCTGTTTGCCTCAAACTCTTTTGAGAACGAGAACCAGCTCATCCCCTTTGCGTTGACCTGTCTCATGCGTGCAATCCGCTTGCTTCCGTTCTGAATTGCTTCAGCTGCATCAAGTTCTTTGGAAGCTCCTGCTTTATCCTTTGTCTCAAACAGTATCTGAGAGTATGTCATGTGGGCGGTGAACTTATCCACGTTTGTTTTTGCGGATTTTGCAGCGTGCTCAAGTGCCGTTTTTGAAGGTTTGTTGCCACCGCCGCCGATTGCAGGTGCATAGAAAAGCCACTGACCTAATCCGCAGAGTGCATAGACCATATCAGGGTCCTGTTCGAGTGCTTTTTCGTAGTACTGCTTGGGCAAAAGACCTTTGGTAAGAATCTGCGAGACGGGAAGATATGCCAGATACCAGTTGAATGCTTCCGCGGCGGCACAATACATCCATTTGTTGGGCGTTTCAGACGGATGGGCATCTATCCATGCCTGAAGTTTATCGTACTGGGCGCTTGCAACAGACTGAATCTTTGGATCTTCGCTGTTTTTCACCTGATAATAAACAAGCTCCTCCAGCTCCACAAAAGCGTCAAGGATAAGCTTTGCTTCCTCGCTGAAACCGGTGGTTTTTGCCGATGTGAGGTTCTGGGCGCGGTATGTTTCAAGGCCGGAGATTGCTGCATCGGCAGAAAGGGTCGTGACATACATGCGGTATTCAAAAAGTGCGTCGAGGGCTTTCTGTTCAGCCTGCGACAGCGTCGGATTTGCTGAAAGTGCGGTTACAAAGCACAGAAGTGCAAGTACGGTAATAATCAATCGTTTCATGATAGTCTCAGAATACTTCTTAAAGAGTCGTTTTTCAATGCCTGGCGGATGTGTTTATCCTTTCATTGATGGGAAAGTTATGCTACACTCAAGGCATGACTATTCTACAAAGTGTTTTACTCGGCATCCTTCAGGGAATCGCCGAATTCCTGCCAATTTCAAGCTCAGGCCATCTCGCCATTGTTCAGAAACTGTTCGACCTTGAGGAACTTCCGCTTATTTTCGACGTAATGCTGCATCTTGCGACGCTGCTTGCCGTCGTGCTTTTCTTCTGGAAGAAGATTGTCGCCCTTTTCGGCGCTTTTTTCCGCTGGATAGGCAAGAAATCCGAGAGTACGGATGTGCCGCTTCAGAAGATGATTATCGCTGTCATTCTTGGCACCGTAGTAACCGGTGTTCTTGGCATTGTTGTCGAGAAACTGCTGCCTGACATGCCGCTCAAGGTTGTGTGCGTGGGCTTCCTGGTGACATCTGTACTGCTCATCACTTCAAGCATGTACGGTGCACGTCTTGAAAAGGTTGAGGGAACGGATGTGCAGGTAAACGCAAAAAAAGGCCTGCTCGTCGGTCTTGCACAGGGAATAGGAACGCTGCCGGGTATTTCACGCTCAGGTATTACGATTTCGGCTTCTCTGTTCGCGGGAATTGACCGCACGACAGCAGGTGAGTTCAGCTTCATCCTGTCAATTCCGGCTATCCTCGGCGCGTTCATTCTTGAGGCAAAGGATCTTGGCGAAGTTGCATCATCAGTCGGTGCGCTGCCGATTCTCTGCGGATGTGTTGCCGCCTTCATTTCAGGACTGCTCGCACTCAAGTTCCTGATGAAGCTTGTGAACAAGGGAAAGCTCGGCTGGTTCGCCTGCTACCTCATTCCGGCAGGCATACTTGGCATTATTTTCCTGTGATTTGATCAGCGGGCGGCGTACTGGGCGGTGTACAGTTCGCTGTAAAGGCCGCCTTTTGCCATGAGTTCGTCGTGCGTTCCCGCTTCTTCAATGCCTTTTTCGGTGACGACGGCGATGCGGTCGGCGTTCTTTATGGTCGAGAGCCGGTGCGCTATGACGAGCGTCGTGCGGCCTTTTGAAAGTTCATCAAACGAATGTTGTATCTTGAGTTCAGTCGCCGTGTCGAGCGCGCTTGTCGCTTCATCCAGAATAAGGATGGGCGGATTTTTCAGGAAAGTGCGTGCAATCGAGACGCGCTGCTTCTGGCCGCCTGAAAGTTTCACGCCGCGTTCGCCTACAATCGTGTCGTAACCGTCTTTCATCTTCATTATGTCGTCGTGAATCTCTGCGCGTTTTGCGGCCTCAACTACCTGTTCAAACGTCGCGTCAGGGCAGCCGTATGCAATGTTCTCGCGGATGGTACCTGCGAACAGGAATACGTCCTGCTGGACAATGCCTATCTGGCGGCGGAGTGAGGCGAGGCTGACGTTTGCAATGTCAGTACCGTCAATGGTAATAGTGCCATCCGTGAGCTGATAGAAGCGCGGCAGGAGGTGGCAGATGGTCGTTTTGCCTGCTCCTGAAGGTCCTGCGAGCGCGACGGTCTGGCCTGCCTTTATTTCGAGATTGACATGGGAAAGCACCGGCGCGTTCTCGTTGTACGCGAACGTTACGTCACGGTAGCAGATGTTGCCCTGTACGGGAGCAAGGTCCGGGGCGTCAGGCAGCTCGGGGATTTCGCTGTGAGTGCGCATCAGTTCAAGAAAGCGGTTGAAGCCCGCCATGCCGGTAGTGAACTGTTCGACGAAGTTCGACAGACGGCGGATCGGCCCCTGGAATGCTGCCACGAAAAGCTGTGCGGCGACAAGGTCTGCAATCGTCATGGTTCCCTGCATGATGAACCATCCACCGAGCGCGAGCACGATGACATCAAGCAGGTGAAGGCCGAATTCCAGCTTTGTGTGGAACATGCACATCGCCTTGTAGAAAAATCCGCGGGCCGTGACGTATTCGCCGTTATTGGCATTGAAACGGTTGATTTCATACTGCTCGTTTGTAAACGCCTGCGTGACGCGTACGCCTGAAATGCTTGATTCGAGCGTCGCATTGATATCCGCTGTGCGTTCCTTGACTTTGCGGCTTGTCATGTTCATTGCCCGCCGGGATTGCATGACAATCAGGATGCAGATGGGGATGTAGATGATGACGACAAGCGCCAGTTCCCAGCGGATGTTGAAGAGCATGATGAACGAGCCTGCCAGAATCAGTACGGAAAGCAGCAGGTCTTCGGGGCCGTGATGGGCCAGCTCAGTCACTTCAAACAGGTCGGTCGTGACACGTGACATCAGATGGCCGGTGCGGTGCGTGTCAAAGAAGCTGAATGACTCTTCCTCAATGTGGTTGAACAGGTCGCGCCGCATATCCGCCTCGACGCGTGCACCGAAAATGTGGCCCCAGTAGCCGATGAACCAGTTCGCCACCGCGTGCACGACGTACATGAGCACCATGCACGCAATCATGATGAAAAGCGGGCGCGGCATCATATCCGGGATGAGCTTGTTGAGCGTGTAGCGGCTCAGCATCGGGAAAGCGGTGTCGATTGCGGCAACGATGAACGCGCAGAACATGTCGCCGGCGAACAGTTTCCAGTGCGGTTTATAGTACGAAAGAAATACGGATAGGGTCTTACGGTTGAATCTGTCTGAGTTGGTCATATATGCATTGTAGCACAATGTTGGAAGGATGGGGATGCGTGGGCGGGATGCGCATTGTTGACGGGTGGGAAGTGCGGATTATATAATTACTATCAGACGGTACATCGTGCAAAAAACGTACAGAATCCGCCTTTTTTCCTGAAAGGAGCGTTATCATGAAAAAGAAATGGTTTATTTGCATTGCGGCGCTGTTGTGCATTGTTCTGCTGTTCACGGGATGTCCGAAGATTGATGAGCCGAAGTCGGAG
>JAZUFS010000280.1:0-4699 GCA_045640805.1 Treponemataceae bacterium | reverse complement strand
GGCTCAAACAGGTGCAGTCCGTAGCCTGTAGACGTGAGCCCGCGGAGGAGTTCAACAAGGCGCTGTCTGCACTTTTCAGGATTTGAATGCGGAATGCACATGGCGTCCTGAGCGGTGTCACGGTAACCAAGACCGGTACGGCCGCCGACTTCTATGAATGAGCTGAAGCGGCTGAAAATGACGTTCACTTCAGACTGATACAGGTTCCACGTATTGAGCATGGTGTTCATGTCAGCGTTCGGCGTGTTTACCTGAAGCGCGCTGTACTTTGCTTTCCACCAGCCGGCGAGCTCAGCAAAGGCGGCGTCTACGGCAGAGACGTCGCTGAATTTGGCCTTCACCGCTTTTCCTGCGGCACGGTCACCTACACCGAGCATGAACACGACACGGACTTCGCCACCTGCGGGTACGATAAATGCCTTCTGCAATGCGCCACAGTGGTTGTTGCCAAGTTCGCTGCTTCCTGAAAGCACGCCCTTCTCCACTCCAAGCGGATTTGACTCATCCCTGTACGGGCCGATGAATGCATCGCGCAGACAGTCGTAACTGTCAGGCTCAAAACTTGATGCCATGTAGTGGTACATGGACGGGTTGTAGAAGTTATCACACTCAATGACACCGTCCGCATAGCTTGAACCCGAGCAGTACAGGCTCATCTGGAAGTTCTGGTTGTCTATCTCAATCATGTTGAAAGAAAACTCAACGTATGAAAACAGGCTGATGTTGCGCGGCGTCTTTCCATCATTACGGATGCGCACATCCCACAGTTCGCATGTCTCACCACGCGGGATGAACAGCGTCTGCTCTGCATGAAGATTGTCGTAATCGCAGATGTACTTCGAGTATGAAAGACCGTGGCGGCATACGTACTTTGCCTTGTCGAGCGGCTTACCTACCGGCTGCCATGACGCTGACCAGTAGTCGCCAGAATCATTGTCGCGGATGTACACATAGTGGCCGGGACGATCAAGAGGCACTGCGTTGGCATGGAAACGCGTAATACGGTGATGCTCGGGAGACTCATGCCACATGTAGCCGCCCGCATTCTGAGAAATGACGGTGCCGGTCTGCTCTGTTCCAAGATAATTTGTCCAGGAAACGGGAATATCCACCCTGTCTATAACGTATTCGCGGTGTTCGTCATCAAAATAGCCGTACTTCATGTATGCCTCCAAAAGCAGGGTTAGTTTACAAGTCAAACTAACCTATCAATCATAATACCACGAAGTAAGCATGAAAGCAAGTGAGGCCGTTCACAACCGCACGCACACGCAGGGCAGAGTTTATTTCAGTGCTTCTGAAAGGGCATTCAAGAGTTTTGGAATGTCGATAGGCTTTGCGATATGTGCGTTCATTCCGGCTGCAAAGGCATCCTTTTTATCCTCTTCAAAAGCATTTGCCGTCATCGCAATAATCGGAATATTGGACGCATATGGATCTGGAAGTTTTCTGATTTCCCGGGTAGCATCATAGCCGTTCATTTTTGGCATCTGAATGTCCATAAGGATCAGGTCGTACTGTCCTTCCTTTGCATTCTTCATCTTTTCAACAGCTACGTCTCCATCATCAGCAGTATCAATGATGACACCCTCATCTTCAAGAATTTCTATCGCTATTTCCAGATTCAACTCGTTATCTTCGACAAGCAATATCTTCTTTCCGTTGAGATTAACTGGAGTTGTATCACCTGGGTTGTTTTTCAGACTGACAGGTTCAGATATCCTGTTTTCAAATTCGATGCAGACTTTTGTGCCAACTCCAAGTTCACTTTCAATTTCGATAGTACCACCCATCAGTTCCACAAGTGATTTTGTAATGGACATGCCAAGGCCTGTTCCGGTTACACCGCTCTTTGTCGCACTTTCAGCCCGTGAGAACGGTTCAAATATATGGGCAAGAAATTCCTTACTCATACCGATTCCCGTATCAGTAACCGTATAGCGCAACCGGACATATCCTTCTTTGTCACAGGGCAGTTCTTCTGCAACCAGACTGATTTTACCACCGGGATTTGTGTACTTCACTGAGTTTGACACGATATTCGTCAGCACGCGCATTGTGTGAAGGCGGTCAGCATAAATCCAGTGGTGTGAGACTGACGGATCTATTGTGGATGTAAAGGTGATATTCCGTTCCAGAGCACTTCCGTTCAACAGACTGAACAGGTTGTCTGCTGAAGTATCAATACAGACAGGCTCTTCCTCAATATTGGCAGATCCCGCTTCAATCCGTGACATATCAAGAACATCATTAACAAGTGTAAGCAGATGCTGGCTTGACATTTTAACCTTGCCAAGGTAATCCCTGACCCGTTCGGGATCATCAATATACTTTTCCGCAATCTCCGTAAAGCCGATGATGGCGTTCATTGGAGTACGGATATCATGTGACATGTTGAACAGGAAGGTTGATTTTGCCTGGTTCGCTGCTTCCGCTGCAATTTTAGCATTTTCAAGTTCCTGACGGATGCCGACTTCCTTACGGATTTCAGCATCAATGTTTCGCATGCCCGCAATCAATCTGACCGGGACGCCTTCATCATTTCTGATTGCAATAAAACGGAGCTGATAATAAAGGTAAGAGCCATCCGGGTTAATAATACGGAAGTCAACGACGTGATTCTTGTTTTCAGCAAATGCCTTCAGTATGGTTCCTTTCAAGGTACTCTTCAGAAACTGTTCGCGGTCATCCGGATGGACGAATCGCGACAGCAGTTCAAGTTTCCTGCTGTAACACAATTCTCTTATGGTCTCTTCATCGATAATTGAAGAAATGTTTTCAGAAACGCGGCTGTGCATAAGAACCTTGTCTTTGTTCTTATCAGCATTATCAATGCCTACGATTGCAATACTGTCATAATCTGTCGCCAGTGCCCTGATGTACGCCTGCTCACGTTTTGCCTGACCGACCAGTGCAGAAATGTCCTTTACATTCGTGTAAGCAATCACGTTGCCAGACTGGTTGCGGATCATGGAAATGTTCCGGCGCAGCCAGGTACTCCTGTCAGAAATTGTCTTTGCCTCGTAATCGAATGTGATTTCAGTCTCACCCCTGCTGAACGCCTCAAGCAGCATCTCCCTGTCAGTCTGGCCAGAGAAGTTGCCGGCATCTGTCTCCTTGACGAACCGGGTATTCCATAACTTTATATAGTTTTCATAACTGCACGGCGTCTCAAGTCCAAGTATGTTCTTGAGTGGGACTTCATTTCCCGCATCATCTTTCCATACGCCGTAATAGAGTTCATCCTTCGTAAGGTTCGATTCCAGTGAAATAAGTGCATCAGAAAGAACTGCACGTTTGTAATTGGTAAGCTGGTCAGCCAGATTCTGCAGTTTTTCTTTCTCATTGACCAGCATCTGTTGGTATTCGTCAGATTCATCACCGACAACGTAAACATGGAGCACGCAGCTTCCAATCAGACAGCCGAGTGCATAGAACGGCAGCAGCGGATACTTTTCCTGGAACAGGATGGCTACAAACATTGCCAGACTGAAGAAGAAAATGGCAAGATGCCGGTTCTTTCCCTTTCCCTGGGCTTTGAAAACTTCAATAAATGTAACAAGGCTCGAGAATGCAAACATGGCAACCTGAATCCACAGTGCAGTATAGCGGATGGGACCTGCCACATAGGCGTCATTCTCATCAAACCAGAAGAAGCAGTGAACGAAGAAATTGACAATCAGGCTGAGGATTTCGGCGATAAAGAATCCCGAACCAAACCAGGAGAAGAACTTTGCAAGCCAACCCTTTATTTCAAGATATTCAACGATGTACCGGTAAAACCAGATAATTGCCGAGGCCATGGCAACATAGTAAATGGTAGTGTCGATAAAAAGTGCTGGAATCCAGTTAAGACCGGCGAGGATACCCCACATGGCATCCGAAATGTAATAGACGAAAATCGAAATCATCAGCAGACGATACTTGCTCGCTGCTTTCTGAATTACACTCTGTTCAGGCTTGAACATCACCTTATAATTGATGATGAGCTGGATTGCTATTGCAATAAGACCAATGACAGAGTAAAGATAATCCTGCACAGAATAGCCTCCATTTTAAAGGCTATCACAGAATTATTCAGAATACAAAGAAAAATATACGCAATTAACGATTTTTTTTAGAGAAACAACGCCTGTCAGCAGCAATTACAGTTTCTTGTTCTTCTTGATGACTGGCTCGCAGGTAAGGTCAACGCCGAGTTTCTTGAAGATTTTCCTGTCTACCTCAGACAGCATGACTGACGTATGAACCTGGCAGCCGTTCAGTTTTGGCAGCTGCTCGAGTGCCCGTTTTGCCTCAGGATCATTCAGAGAAACCATCGCAAGGGCTACGAGCACCTCATCTGTATGAAGGCGCGGGTTGTTGCCCTTAAGGTACTTCACCTTCATTTCCTGGATAGGCTCAATGGCGCTTACAGGAATGAGGTGCGTCTTATGGTCAATGCCGGCAAGGTGTTTTGTGGCGTTCAGGATGAGCGCCGCACTTGTGCCAAGCAGGGCTGTTGTCTCAGAGGTAATGATGGTGCCGTCCTGCAGCTCGATTGCGGCACACGGAACAGCGGCCTCCATGGCGCGGGCTTTTGCGGCGACAGTGACTTTGCGGTCATCGGTATTTGCCTTTGCCTGACCCATAATCAGCTCGAGTTTCAGGATTTCGCTTTCATCTGTCAGGTTCTCCGCAGTCCTTCCGAGTGTATTGT
>JAZUFS010000279.1:0-5297 GCA_045640805.1 Treponemataceae bacterium | reverse complement strand
TGTGAAGTTGATGAAATGTCTGCTGCAACAATTATGGTCGCAGGTTCTGTAAAAGGAAATATCAATGCACGTGACCGTCTTGAAATCCGTTCAGGCAGCAAAATTTCAGGGGATATCAAGACACGTAAACTCAGAATGGCTGAAAATGTAGAGTATCAGGGTGCTGTCACCATGCTCGAAGATCCCCAGGAAGTTGATGTTTTTTCAGTCTCAACTTCTGAATTTAAAGAACAGCTCCAGAACGAGCAGCAGTAACTTCCAGCACTGTATTGACAGTACTGTTTTAATTATTTTATAGTGATTGTATACAATTTCTTTGGTAAGACCAATTCATAATCCGTAAACAATCTATACATGGAGAATTCAATGGCACCGATTCAAAGACGACGCTTTTCTGACTCGTCTGACGCTCAGTCATCATCAGAAGCACAGCCACAGGAAGAATCTGCAATGGAAACACAGGAAAACGAAACAGAACCAGCACGCGAAGAACATGCTGCAGACGCTGCACCACGCAAGCGCATCATAGTAAAGAATGACAGGAAGCGGACAGCAAAACCATATTCCGCAAAACCGGTTGTACGGACAACACCAAAGCCGGATGCAGGCCTTCCGCAGGATACTGCCGAATCAGCTGCTCCTCAGGAAATGGCTGCCGACCAGAACCGCGAAGGAAAACCAAAGCTCGTCATTAATGACCTTACCGCAATGGGCATGCACGACCTGCGTGACCTTGCCGCTCAGTATGGTCTTGACCGCAATGACCTTGCTCCAATGAAGAAACAGGAACTCATCTTCGTAATCCTTAAAGCACATACAGAACATGGCGGAATCATCTTCGCTTCCGGTGCTCTTGAAATCCTTCCCGATGGATACGGCTTCCTGCGTTCTCCACAGAACAGCTACCTGCCAGGCCCTGACGACATTTACATCTCCCCAAGTCAGATCCGCCTGTTCAACCTTAAGACAGGTGATACCATCTACGGTCAGATCCGTTCCCCGAAAGACGGTGAGCGCTTCTTTGCATTACTCCGCATTGAGACTGTAAACGACGATGATACACGCGCCGCACAGACACGTATTCCGTTTGAAAACCTGACACCGCTCTATCCGGATGAGAAACTTCATCTGGAGACTGTGACCGAGGAACTTTCAACACGCATCATGGACCTGTTCTGCCCGATTGGAAAGGGACAGCGTTCTCTGATTGTCGCACCTCCAAAAGCAGGTAAGACAATCCTGATGCAGAAGATTGCAAACGCAATTACTGCAAATCACCCTGAAGTAAAGATAATCGTTCTTCTTATTGATGAACGCCCAGAGGAAGTTACCGACATGGAGCGCTCAATCAATGCGGAAGTCATTTCATCAACATTCGACGAGCCTGCTACACGCCATGTTCAGGTCGCCGAAATGGTTCTTGAGAAGGCAAAGCGCCTCGTAGAGCATAAGCGTGACGTCGTCATTTTCCTTGACTCAATCACACGTCTTGCACGTGCCTACAACCAGACTGTTCCGACTTCAGGAAAGGTTCTGTCAGGTGGTGTCGACTCCAATGCGCTTCATAAGCCGAAGCGGTTCTTCGGTGCTGCACGTAACGTAGAGGAGGGCGGAAGCCTTACCATCATTTCAACAGCACTTATCGAGACTGGAAGCCGCATGGATGAGGTTATTTTTGAAGAGTTCAAGGGTACCGGCAACATGGAAATCAACCTGGACAGAAAGCTGGCTGACCGCCGTCTGTTCCCGGCAATCAATATCAAGAAGTCTGGAACTCGTAAGGAAGACCTGCTGCTGACTGAAGAAGAACTCCAGAAGATCTGGGTACTCAGAAAGGTCATCAATCCTATGGATGATGCGGAAATTATTGAGCTCCTTATTGACAGAATGCGCAAAACAAAGAATAATGAGGCATTCCTGCGTTCCATGAATGGAATGGCTTCAGAATAAGAAATTTGTGGGGTTTGTGTTTATCGCGGGGCCGCAAGGCAGTGATATCCGGGCAAACCAGTAAATATATCAGGAGGATAGAGATGAAAGAAGGTATTCATCCAAAGTACGAACTGACAAAGATTACCTGCGTATGCGGTAACGTCATTGAGACACGTTCAACAGTAGAGAACATCAACGTTGAAATTTGTTCAGCATGCCACCCATTCTTCACTGGCAAGCAGAAACTCGTTGATACTGCAGGACGTATTGAACGCTTCAACAAACGCTACAACATCAAGCAGTAATTACCTTTCAGGTTTAGAGGAGCGCGTTCAAGACTGGACGCGCTTTTTTTTAGGTTTAATTGTCAGATTTTACGATTATTTGTTCTTGCTTGTAAAATTGCATTTTTCGTTGTATTCTAAAATACGGAGGCGTTATGGCAGTAGGTGATACACAGTTCCAGCTTGTTACTTTCCAGCTGGGAGAAGAGTTGTACGGCGTTGATATCATGGACGTAAAGGAAATCGTAAAGATTCAGAATGTCCGCCCAATACCGAATGCTCCATATTATGTTGAAGGAATTTTTAACTTGCGCAGGGAGATAATTCCTGTTATCAGTCTGCACAAGCGTTTCCGTATTGCAAAGATTGAGTATGACGAAGATGAGGATGAAGAGTCACAGGGTGGATTCATCATCCTTAACATCGATGGTATAAAGATTGGTATTATCATTGACCGCATTGCACGTGTAGTTCAGGTAAAATCTGATGAGGTTAAGCCGCCGCCACAGATGCTCAGCGGAATTGGCTCTGAGTACATTCACGGTGTTATCCGCCAGGAAAACGGATATCTCATCGTGCTTGACATCAGACGGCTGTTCAATCCAAAAGAACTGCAGAAGCTCATTGGCCGCTGATATCGCTTAAAAACGATTTATGAAGATTCAGACATATAGTTCCACCATCCGCAGAAAAGAAATGGATGCTGTTTTAACCTGCATGGTTGAGGAAAAGACGGGTCCTGGTGAAATGAATCTGCGCCTGGTAGAACTGATTCAAAAAACATTTGATGTGAGCGGGGCTGTCGCATTACGAAGCCCTGCCTTAGCTTTAAAGTATGCTCTTCACGCATTGGGATTTGACGACTGTGTAGGTGTCATGATTTCGGCCCTTGCTCCAGACTGGCAGTATTCTGCCGTATGCGACGCCGGCTGTGCTCCTATCGTCCTTGATGTAGCTCCCGATGAACTGTTCCCGTCAGCAGATGCCATAAAAGAAGGTACTGTAAAGGGAGGCCGTGTCCTTCTGCTTCATGAGACATGCGGTTTTCTTCCTGACATGCAGGCAATTCTTGAGACCGGCGTTCCTGTCATTGAGGATATTTCCCAGAGTGCAGGTGCCTTTCTGGAAGCAGATGACATGCAGCGTACTGCCGGTTCGTTCGGCGTGTTCACCATCCTCGGACTTGAACAGGACGATCTGCTCACTGCAGGTGGCGGCGCCGTACTTTTTGCTGCAAAGGACCGCAACTGGTCTGCGCTGAAATCAATCTCAAACTCAATACCGTCCACGGACAGACTTCCTGACATAAATGCCGCGCTTGGCTTCATCCAGCTGAAGGAACTTGGCCGCAATGAAGAAAAACGCCGTGAACTCCGGGAGCTTTACACACGGTCTCTGCTTCAGAGCCGCCATAAGCTGCTTACCCAGAAAGGTGAAGGTCAGTGCGCGGTCTACTCATTCCCGGTTCTGCTTACAAGCGGATTAAAAGACGTAAAGCAGTACGCGCTCAAGAAGGAAATTGAGATTGCGCCGGTTTTTGAACAATCAGTTATTGCCATCCGCGGTGGTGAAGAATGTGAGGATGAGAATATCAGACAATGCAAAAATGCTGCTTCAATGCTGCTGCGCTGTGTAAATTTCCCGCTTTATCCAAGACTTGGACAAAAACAGATAGAAAAAATTACAAAAGTGCTTGCCACCATGCCATAATATAAGGTATGGATACGTCTATGAAAAAATGTGCCATCGTAATTAATACGTACAAAGAAGAAGCGGCCGCAATAGCAGATGAAATCAGGACATACCTTTCTGCAAAAGGATTCGAAATCAGTCTGTTTCCATTGTCCCGTGACCTTGTCGAATACGATTTCTCCGGATGTGATTTTGCCATAACACTTGGTGGCGATGGTACCGTACTGTATGCTGCACGTCATTGTGCTCCGCTTGCAATTCCTGTCTTCCCGATTAATCTCGGTCAGTTCGGCTTCATTGCAGGAATAAGCAAATCTGCATGGCAGGAAAAACTGACAGAGTTCCTTGAAGGAAAACTTGTACTTGCAGAACGTTCACTTATCCTTGTGCTGGTAAAGCGCAGGGGACAGGAACTTTCCGTATTCGGCTCAACAGCACTTAATGATGCTGTCATTAAGGTTGCAGGTGCCGCACAGATAGCTGAACTTTCGGTAAGCTGCAACGATGAACCGTTCGGGCACATCCGCTCTGACGGTATTGTAATAGCGACTCCAACGGGCTCAACTGCATACTCTGCAGCTGCCGGCGGACCGATTGTGGATCCTGATCTTGATGTTCTTGTTTTCAGTCCTATAAGCCCGTTCTCACTTTCATCACGGCCAATCGTCATGCATCAGTCTGTGAAGATAGCAATTGAAGTGCTGCCGTCTCGCGGTGCAAAACTGCTGCTTTCGTGCGACGGACAGGACGGCTTCCCGCTTGAAGAGGGGGATGTCATTGAAATTACAAAGGCAGCTTCAAAGGTCCAGCTTGCGGGATGTGACTCAAAAGTATTCTATACGGCGCTCAAGTCAAAACTGAACTGGGCAGGAGGTCCTCATGCTTGAAGATCTGCAGGTAAAGGATTTTGCCCTTATTGATAGTGTTTCACTCGATTTTTCAAATGGATTTACCGTTCTTTCCGGTGAAACGGGTGCCGGTAAATCAATACTGATAGGCGCCGTTACATTCCTTCTTGGCGGAAAGGGCGGCCTTGAGGTAATCAGGACGGGAACGCATGCGGCACAGGTCTCCGGCACTCTCGTCGTTCCGGAATCATGTACGGAAGGCAGACAATGGCTGTCAGAGCATGATGTTGAGCTGGAGAATGACCGCGTGCTCCTTCGCCGCGTAGTAAAGGACACGGGAAAAACGGCCGCCTGGATAAATGATACGCCCGTAACACGTGCCGACCTTGCAGAGTTTACGGCAAACCTTGTCGACATACACGGACAGCATGAACATCAGAGCCTGATGTATCCGCAGAAGCACCGTGTCTACCTGGACTCATTTGCAGGCCTTGATGAACGCGTGTCATCATTTACCGTCCTGTACAATGAACTCGTTGAA
>JAZUFS010000278.1:0-13113 GCA_045640805.1 Treponemataceae bacterium | reverse complement strand
GTACAGTCCCTTTGAGAACTGGCCTGCAGCACCAGCCTCGCGGCGGAAGCAGTGTGAAAGTCCGCAGTATTTGAGCGGCAGTTTTGACTTGTCGAGAATCTCGTTCGCGTGGTAGCCGCCGAGTGTGATTTCTGCGGTTGCAACAAGACAGGTGCCTTCTTCTTCAATGCAGTATACGTTTGATTCATTTCCGCGTGGATTGAATCCGATTCCCTGCAGGATTTCAGCCTTTGCAACATCCGGTGTGATGAACGGCGTGAACCCGTGCTTGCGGAGAATGTTGAGGGCGTACATGACGAGAGCCTGCTCAAGGAAGACTGCCTCGTTCTTAAGGTAATAGAACTTAGGTCCTGAAACTTTTGTAGCTTCATCGAAATCAATCAGATCCAGATCCTGCATGAGCTGAACGTGGTCTTTCGGCTCAAAGTCGAATTTGCGTGGTGTACCAACCTTCTTTACTTCAAGGTTTTCTGTGTCAACCTTTCCGATTGGTGCATCCGGATGAGCCATGTTAGGAATCCTGCGTCCCGCTTCATCAAGGGCTGCTTCTGCGTCTGAAAGTTCTTTCTCGCAGGCTGCAATCTGATCCTTAAGTCCCTTTCCTTCTTCAATAAGCTTCTGGCGGACATCAGGCTCAAGCTTGCCTTTCATGGATTTTGCATTCTCGTTGCGCTTTGTCTGCAACTCCTGAAGTTTTGTAACGAGCTCTGTGCGTTTGTCAAAAAGACGTACGACTTCATCTGCGTCTGCATCCATGTTGCGTGCTGCAATGTTTGCCTTTACGGCGTCAAGGTTTTCCTTGATAAAACGATAATCTAACATAATTAATTCCTTATGCTTAAAGACGTGCCGGGCACATCCGTAATTTACGTATTGTCTTGTATTTTAATGACACAGGCTTTTTTAATCAACATCCTGTGAATCCTTCACATTGTAATCCTCATATATGTGCTGATTGCTTTAATCGTCAATTTCGGTTAAAATTGTATGTCTATATAATGAGGTTTTTGTGTTCTTAAAAAGTCTTGACATTTACGGATTCAAATCATTCGCTGACCACACACACGTCGAGTTCTCTGACGGTATTACTGCACTCCTTGGCCCTAACGGCTGCGGTAAGAGTAATGTCGTTGATGCCGTGAAGTGGGTTCTTGGTGAGCAGAGTGCAAAGAACATGCGTGCCGACAAGATGGAAGACATCATCTTCAACGGTACGGAAACACGCAAGCCTCTTAATGTTGCAGAAGTCGTCCTGACCATTTCAAACGAGGCGGGACTTTTACCTCTTGATATAAGTGAAATCACCATAAAGCGCCGTCTGTTCCGTTCGGGTGAGGGAGAGTATTGGATTAACGGTACTCAGGCAAAACTCAAGGATGTGCGTGAACTGTTCTGGGACACAGGTGTCGGTAAGGCAGCCTATTCCGTCATGGAACAGGGTAAGATTGACCAGATTCTTTCCAACAAGCCTGAAGACCGCCGTTATATTTTCGAGGAAGCAGCCGGAATTACGCGTTTCAAGGTCCGACGTGCAGAAGCTGAGCGAAAGCTTGAGCGTACCGAAGAGAACATGAAGCAGGTCGACGGTATTCTCGGCGAGGTAAAACGCCGTTATGATTCTCTCAAGGAACAGGCAGAAAAGACAACCGCATATCGTGAACTGAAAGATAAGGTATTTGAGCTTGAACGTGATATCCAGCTTCTGAAACTGAAAGGTTTTGTTCAGGATAAGTTCAACCGCGAAGATGATATTAAGAAGAACACTGAACTGCGCGACAAACTGCGGGCAGAAATTGATGCCATCCACGCAGAACTCGACGAGCACATGGATGAAGTCAACTCCATGGAAGCAGAACTTGTCAATCTGCAGCAGGAAATCTTCAAGCTCGCCGTCAGTAAGAACTCAAAGGTGTCTGAACTCGGTCAGCTGAATGAACGGCAGAACGAGACAAAACAGAAGATCAATCAGCTTGAAGGACGTCAGGCCGGCCTTGAGGAACAGATTGAGGATGTCCGCTCGGACGTCGATGACCAGGGAGCTCAGGTACACGACCTGACAAAGCGCCTTGGCGAGATTACAAAGAACATTGCCTCTTTTGAGGAGAATATAGAACTTGCCGGTAACCGCATTACCGAAAATGACCGCCGTTCTGCAGAAGCTGAACAGGCAATTCGTGACCTTGAGGAACAGCGCGGTGAAATGCAGGAACGCCTTGAGGCAATTACAGAAGATATCGTTACCCAGCTTGACTCAAAACTCCGTTCGGCAGGCTATTCAAGTCAGTCACGCCAGAAGGCACAGGATGAGGTAACGACGCTGCTTTCACAGTTGAAGATTCTTGCAGAAGGCCGGCGCAGTATTTTCGAAGACTTTGCCAAAATCAAGGGTCCTTCCGAAGCGGATGTCACTAAGTTTACATCAAATGCAGTCTCTTCATTTTCTGAGCTTGAGGAACTGTCAAGCAAGCTCAGTACTGCGTTTGACGGATTTGTTGAAACTACGCCGCAGTTCATTGACGAGTTCCTTTCTCCGGAAGGTATCATCACAAAGAAGCGTGGCATTGATGCAGAAATAGAGCAGAACCGTGCACAGGTTGCTGAAAAGCGCGATGTAATTGACGGCTTGAAAGCTGAAAACAGTGAACTTGTCACCAAGATTGATGAGTACAGAAAGACGCTTGAAGGCATGCGCATCAACAAGGCGCAGATGGAAGCCCAGATTACTGCAGCAGAGGAGCAGCTGAAACTTCTGAAGCGCCAGCTGGCCGTATTTGAGGCACAGTACCGCGAGTTGCAGAATGAGCTGTTTGATGCAAACAAGCAGTACGATGACCTTGCCGATCAGATTGTTGAAAAAGATGGTGAAATTCAGTCAATGGAACGTCAGGGAATCAAGATGACTGAAGATCTGACGAACCTTGAATCTGACATTGCAAACCGTAACACTGACGTTGCCGGCAAGAAGAAAGATCTTGAAAAGAAGAATGCTGAACGCGATAAATATCAGGCTCTCATTGAAAAGGCCAATTTCTCGGCAGCAACTGTTGATATTGAAATTCGTACGCTGAAAGATAACTTCCGTGACACACATTCCCGCGACCTTATGGAATTTGAGGAGCGGATGGACACAATCGACAGACAGCCGGCAGAAATGCGCGAAGAACTTGCAGATGTCCGGAATAAGCTCAAGGCAATCGGCAGTGTCAATTTCATGGCTGTTGAAGAGTTTGCCGAAACAAAAGAGCGCTATGAATTCCTTACTGCACAGATTGCCGACCTTCAGAAAGCCCGCGACGATCTTCGCCGCATAACAGAGGAAATCCGCGCAGAATCTACTGAGCAGTTCCTTGCAACCTACAATAAGATCAAGAAGAATTTCCATAACATGTTCCGCCGTCTGTTCGGTGGCGGACGTGCAGAGCTGCGTCTTGTCGACCCGCAGAACGTACTTGAGTCAGGTATCGACATTTTTGCACAGCCGCCGGGAAAGAAACTTGAGAACATTGCACTGCTTTCTGGTGGTGAAAAGACTATGACGGCAGTTTCGCTCCTGTTCGCAACCTACATGGTACGCCCGTCTCCGTTCTGTCTTCTTGACGAAATTGACGCCGCGCTTGATGAACAGAATGTTCTGCGCTTTGTCCAGACACTGCGTGAATTTGGCAATATCAGCCAGTACATCGTTATTACGCATAACAAGAAAACCGTTGCAGGCGCAGGTACCATGCTCGGTGTTACAATGGAAGAATCCGGCGTAAGTAAGGTAATCACCATCAAGCTTGAAGAGAACGGACGCATCATTCTGCCTGATCCGGAACCGTTTGAGGAAGAAGATGTTCCGCCTGAAACAGATGTCGTCATTCCGCCGCATCCGCCAAAACGCGTTCATGGCCAGTCAGCACCGGCCGGCTTGATTGTAGAAAAAACTCAGAAGATTGAAGATACAGTAGAAGCACCTGTAATGGAAGCTTCAGAAAATCCGGAAAGTACACAGGGTGGGGGTACGTCAGGAGATGAATCTTAAACAAATACAGATCTGGTTTCTCGATAAAATAGATGAAGTCAAGAATTTCTGTGAGGAAAAGTGGGAAGAACAGCGCCTGCTCTGTATATGCGTCCTTACCGGTATTCTTTTTGTCATCTTTCTGCTGATTCTTATTCCTGCCTTAAAAAATACAACTACCCGAATCTCTGAAAATCAGGACTCATCAATTCCTGAAGTGGAGATTGACCCATTCCTGTCAATTCCTTCAGAACCATATATTGAGGATGATTACGTCTACACAAGAAAAGACGTGACCCGCTGGTCTGATGAAGAAGTTGATGCGTGGTTCAGTGAACCGGATGATGAAATGCTCGGTGATTTGAAAAAAGCCAATGATAAACTTGTCAACGACATGCTGGAGGTGGTTCCATGAAAAATCTCCTTCGGATACTGCTCGTGTCATTGTTTGCAATCCCGCTTTTCTTTTCCTGTGGCTCTACTGCTGTGGAAGAATCTGCCGCCGAGCCTGAACTTCCTGTGGTAGAAACTGCTGTTCCTGTATCTTCCGCTCAGGAAGAATCTTTCTCGGAAGAACCTGTCGCCGCGATATCTTCTCCCGTTGCAGATTTGCCGGAAGAAGCAATGCCGGGCGATGAACCCGTCATGTCTGAAGAAAGTCTCCCGGAAAATCAGCCTGAAGAAGATGTACTCCTGGAAGAAATGAAGGCGGAAGATGCTGCCTCTGACGAATGCATTGCTGAGGAAGACGTTCTGTCAGAAGACTATTTTGCAAACGAGTTCATTCCCGTTGAAAAAGATTATTTTGTAGATGTATCCGGGTATTACGACGGCTTCTCCATAACTGAAGATGATTTCGTGGCAGTCGTCGTCGAGCCGGAACCTGCACCACAGCAGACAGTTATTCCGCAGGAAGAACCTTCCACAGACATTATTTCCATGACTGAACCTGATTTAGAGCCGGAAACTACGATGGCTATCATGCCGGAAGAAGCACCTGCTATGGAACCGATTGCTGTTCCGCCGGCACGTGAAGACATGAAGAAGCCTGTTGTTCTTGTAACTGAGGAAGAAGCAGCTGCTGCCGCCGAGCCTGATAAGCTTGTGGCACGTACTGAACTTGAGAATATCCTGTCTGAAATTCCTGAGCCGGAAGAACCGCAGAAACCTGAACCAAGCCGTTCTGTCATCATTCACAAAAATGATATTCTTGAAGTTCCGTATCAGGGAAACTGGTGGGTATATCTTGGCGATGCAAACAGTTCCGGGGCGCTGACATTCTCTGGCAGGGAATATGTCGCAGAGAAAACGGTCTTCACGTTACGTGCCACCCATGAAGGTGACGCACTCCTTCATTTCTTCAAGCAGGACATTATAGCCGGTGTCATGGTAGATGATTACCTTGCAGTTACTGTAGTTGAAAATACCGGTGCTTCAGAGAAAATTGAGCTTGAGATGTTTGTCATAAGTCAGATTAGGCCAGAGCCCGTATCTGCTGACGACACAGATGACATGACAGAATCTGACAGTCAGGAGACTCCGGCACCGGCAAAATCTGCCGCGGCACAAAACCCGGCGGAAGTATCTGACATTCAGTATGTGCAGTATGAAGATAAACCTGCTGAGGCAGTTTCTTCCACGCAATCTGTTCCGGGAAAGAGTGTCGTCATAGAAGATGAATCTGAAGTGGCATCTTCCACGGAAATTGATGACGCGGTAGAAGATAAGCCGGAAGTTCTGACAGACGAAGAACTTTTCATGAAGGCACAGGCTCTTGAGGCAACCGACATAGAAGAAGCACTGTTCCTGTACAAGAAACTGACTGCAGATTATCCGCTGAGTCCATACTGGAATCAGGCTTCAAAACGCATAACCTACATCAACCGCTTCTACTTCTTCAAACGATAAAAATCCACACGTGAAAACGACGCGGAAAAAGCACCGCGAGGAAATCGAACACCGCGAGAAATACAAAAAAGGCACCGTATGGTGCCTTTTTTGTATTTCTCGTTGGTGAATAATAATTCACCAGGTGAATTATTACTCACCGTCGATCTGAATACCATGGCGTTTCTGCTGGAAACGCTTGAGCATTGCTACTCCGTTGCGCTTGTCGTTGTAAATGAAACCGCCATTCCAGTATTCAAGAGCTGCGAACAGTGCGTTACCGCCATCCTGATCATCACTCTTCTTTGTACGGAATGAAACGAAATCAGCGAGCTGGTCAAAATTCTGTGTGTGCAGGCATTCAAGACGCTTCTTGTTGAACTCATTCCATTTTTCAAGATCCTTGAATCCTTCACCTTCATCCTCAACGATGATGTGTGCATGTGTCGGGCTGAAAGAGTACCATACACGAACCTTCTTATTCGGGTCACACTCGTTTCCGTGTTTTACGGCATTCTTGATTACTTCACTGATCTGCTGTTCAAGAAGATTGATTTCCTTGATTTCAAGAGGTGCAGGTTGAACAATCATCAAAGTAAAATATCTGATTCTGCGGAAATCTGACGGGAATTCCTTGTACAGCATGTTTGTTTTATCAAATAACGGGTCACTGCCGTCTGAACGAAGTTCTTTAATCTGATCCATATAGAAAATCCTTTATAAAAATAGCTTTAGTATGTTCTCTCCGACTTAGAACACTCAGCCCTGAATTTTCATGAGTGCTTCTTCGACGCTGTTTGCAATCGGGAAGTAACCCATCAGCTTTGTCAGTTCAATAACTTTCTTTACAGAACCATGAACGTTTGAAATAGAAAGACGCAGATTCATCTTCTTGATTGTTGAACAGATGTAAATAAGTGCACCAATTCCGGATGAGTCGATATAGTCTACTTTTTCAAGGTTAATGATAAAGCTGCGGACATTCTTTTCAATCATTTTCATAACGAGCTCTTTAAGCTTGTATGAATTGTACAAATCCATTTCACCGTCTACATCGATGATGTAGGTCTCTCCGTTTTTGCGGATTTTAAGTTCCATGTGTACACTCCTTATTGTATTTTAATTACAAGTAACGTCTGATCGTCATGCTGACGGGCAGAGCCTGTGAAATTCTTTATATCAGCCTTGACAAGGCTTGCAATTTCCTTACTTCCGGCGTCTTTGTTGTCAATAATCGCTGAAATAAGTCTGTCAACAGAATACTGTGAACCGGACTTGTTAACAGCTTCGGCGCAACCATCTGAGAAGAGTACGATGATATCACCTGACTGGACGTCTATTGTATTGTCGGCATATGTTGACTGTTTCTCAATACCAATCGGTTCAGAAGATGTATAAAGCTGCTTCATTTCGCCAGTTGCTGCTGAATAATGCAGGATTGGAGAACTGCCTGCAGTTGCATATTCTACTTTATGATTGACGCCGTCGTAGTTAAGGAGGGCAAGAGATGCAAAGTGGTCAATGTTATCTTCAACGGCAATTCCTCTGTTTGCCCACTGAATGATTGTAGCTGCTGTCTGCTTTGTGTTGGTGATGAGTCTCATGATTGCGCGGAGCATGATCATGATGACGACTGAGTTCATTCCCTTTCCTGCGACATCGGCCATGATGAAGGAAATGCGGTCCTGACGTGAAGGGAGAACATCGTAGTAGTCACCGCAGACGCCATCTGCCTTTTCCTGGAATGAACCAAGCTGAATGCCAGGTACTACAGGAAGAACTTTCGGGTTCATTGTTTCCTGCAGTTTTGTTGCAATTTCAGATTCACGTACAAGTTCAGTATGGTCACGGAATTCCTGGAATGAATAGACATTCTTGACTGATGCACATGCAAAGTCGCAGAGAATCTGGGCTTTCTGGAAATCAAACCCGGTGAACGGATCCTTGTTTGCAGTGCGTGCAAGTGCAATGATACCTATTGCCTTGTCATTTACGACCATTGGCAGGAAAATGTAGCTTCCGCACTTGAGGAAGTCTTCATCCTCATTCTGGAAGATGCGGTCATCTGAAAGCGGGTCTGTAATGAGTTCTGCCTTACCGGCACGGGCAACCTTACCGAAGATGTTTTCATCAAGGCCGAACTGGGCAAAACGGAAGTGCGTGTCAACGCGGACAACCTTGTGTGGAACATCGTCAGGAAGCTTGAATGGCGGCGGGAACTCACCGGCGAATGACTTAACGGCAATAACGTCGTCGAAGTCGTCGATTATGAGGATGACGCCACCGGTAGCACCTGTCTCGTTCATCATGCTGTAGGTAAATGATTCAAGCATGCGGTTGTAGCTTGCTTCGTCGACGAATGCATCTGAAGCCTGCAGGACAAACTGTCTGTTTGATTCAATGAACTTAAGCTGATCTTCGGAAATATCAGGTTTCTCTTCTTCCGGAAGCATTATTTCGGCGTCCTCATCGGGAGTTGCCGGAGCAGCAGTAACTTCTGCAGCCGGTTTGTTTTTAAGGCTGACCCAGAATGGAACGAGCAGTACGTTCTGCAGGAAGACAGCGATTGCAAGAATCAGTGTGCTGTTGAGTGCTATTGCCCCAAGAATACCGGCAAGCATTACAAGAAGTGATGCATAAACGGTAATGGATGCTGCTGCGCGGTTCTTTCTGCGTGCAAGAACGAGTGTGATGAATGAAAATATGGTAACGGCAAAAACCGCTATGACTGCGATAAGTGCCATGCTGTTGTCAAGAAGCAATTGGGTACCCCTTATTCTTAACGGATATAGATTTAATTAAATAATTTTACCATCTGAAAATAGTGCCGTCAAGTTTTTTCCCTTAGCGACCCTTGCGGAAGAGTGATTTTATGCGGTTTGTGAGGCGTTTGCCTGTTCCTTCTCCGAATTTTTCAGTGAACTCGGTTGCAGCTTCTGCGATGGAAACATCATCTCCGAATTTACGTTTCAGGTCATCCCAGTATCTGATGATCCATACGTACAGGTCTGATGGCGTGCGCTTCCTGAATTTGCGCAGGATGTGCTGGCCCTTGATGACGGTGACAATCGGCATGTACAGATTGTTGAACCATGAAAGGATTGCATCTTCCATGGAGATTTCTTCTTCCTTATCCTGGTTTATATAGTATTTGTGTATGAGGATATGCTGGTAAATCTCGTCGTACTGACCGGGTGACGTGAAGTCAATATCCCAGTAGTCAGTAATGTCGCCGAAGCCTGTTTCACTGTAAAAAACGCGCTTTTCGTACTGAATGACCTGCCGCAATATACGGCTCTGGGACATTCCCGGCTTGAGCTTGATTTCGCTCTGAAGACTGATTACCTCTGCGTCAATGTACTCGTCACCCTGTGCTTTTGCGACGGAAACGCGGTGGTTGCCGTCCCTGACAAAGTAAAGACCGCCAATTTCATACAAAACTATAGGCGGCAGTATGACGTCACTCATATGAGCGCGGTCAATACTTTCCCAACGATGCTTAAGGTGCATGCTTTTCGGGAAAAAGTGGTTGTCAAAATCTCTGTAGCGTCCTTCACTGCCTGCTATCAGCGAGATGGGGACAACCTGCATTCCCATGTAAACTTCATTCTTTGGTTTTAAAAGCTGCTTCACTTCAGAAAATGAAAGAAGCTTTGATTCTTCCGGGTTCAGAAAGTGCTGGAGATCGTTAAAAAGAGCCTTGTTATGTGCTCTGTTGAAGTCTTCTTCACTTCTTGCCCTGTATATTGAGTCGCTCATCGGCTGTGTTTTTCCTTTTTGACCGGGTCAGGCATTTCTATCACGTAGTGGCTGAATGCGTTGATTACCGTCGTGTCTTTGTATTGTGTTACCCGTGGCTCGTGAATGTCATACAGGTGGATGTGTCCGTGTACGAGATATTTCGGCCGGTATTTATCCATGAATTTGAGGAAGCAGTTGAATCCCTTGTGGCATGGGTCGTCTTTGTCGTGAATACCTTCCGGAGGTGCATGGGTCAGAAGGATGTCGGTGGCCCGTCCGTAGCGCAGCTTGTTCAGGAACAGCGAGAATGAAAGACGCCTGAGCTGCATTGCCATCTGTCTGTCTGTATACTGGCTCAATCCTTTGTTGTAGCGCATTGAACCTGAAACACCGGTAATGATGAGGTCACCTATGCGAAGTGTCTTGAAACCGGCATAAAGGGCGCCATGGCAATGATTCAGTTCAGGATCTGATATATAACCGCCGTTATCAGGTGTCGCGTGGAAGAAGCGGTAGTCGTCGAGATTGTGGTTGCCGAATACGAAACAGGTAGGCTTGTTGAGCGTGGTGACAATGAAATCGATATACTCCATGGGCAGGTCGCCGGCACAGAGAACGGCATCAACATCGCCATACCGGTCTTTTACGCCGGCACTGTAGATAAGCGGATCAATCTGGTCTGATATGCACAGAAGCTTCATGTATCAGATGCCCGCTTTTGAAAGCATTGCCTCGAGTTTTTCTTTTTCAACCAGCTCAATCGGTCTGTTTTCCGCAAAAGTGGTTGCCTGGGTTGTGTAACTTGAACTGGTGAGGATTACCAGTTTTGTGTAGTTTTTTGATTTCATTTCATCGAAAGCCTTGCGTACAAGCACTTCCTGTATGGCTGTCGTGTCGCGGTAATAGATGAAAAGGACTGTCTGGGCACGCTGGTTACGCCAGTTATCTGTCTCAGGCTGTGATGCGACAAGAATGCAGCCGTACCGTTTTGACTGAGTACTCTTTGTATCAAGGCCATAGCAGACTTTTGTGATTTTCTCAGCAATCGCATTGAAGTTTTCAGTATTGCTTGTAAGATATTCCTTCATGCTGTCATTTGTCTGGAAATCACTGTACTGTGCGAGTTTTGCCGGAACATCCCTGAAGCCCGGCTGTACTGACTGAATGGTTTTCCATTCCTTGATGGCAACATCAATGTCACGAAGCTTTTCCTTGCAGTCTGCAAGGAAATACCGGGCATACAGCGTCTCTTTCTTTTCGTTGTTCGGGTCAAGTTTGATGGCGCGCTCAAATTCCAGGGCAGCCTTATCAAGATTCTTCGCTGCAGCATAACAGGTTCCACGCTCAATCAGTGACTTCTGCTTGAATTCCGGATCGCGGAGTGCTTTCTCAAACGCTTCTACAGCTCCTGGATAGTCACGACTTTCCTTGAGGATTTTTCCCATGTAATAATATGAAGACCATGTTTCCGGGCTCAGCCTGATTGCGTGATCAATCGCTTTTTTTGCATCTGTATACTGCTGTGCGTGGAAAAGAAGCAGGCCGGAAGCAGCATATGCCTGGACGTTCCTGCGGTCAAGAGAAATCGTTTTCTGATAGAAATTAAGTGCCTGCTCAGGTTTCCCGCGGGATTCAAATATCTTTGCAGCACGGAAATACCATTCAGCTGTATTCGGATCAAGTTTTGTCAGCAGAAGATACTGCTTGAGCGCTTCTTCCGGCTGGTGGAATTTTGTATACAATTCACCGAACTGCTTGCGGAATTCTTTTTCGGAAATACCTTCTTCAAAAAGTGCATTCTGGTCGACGAACTTGAACTCTGTCAGGGCAAGCTCGCTTTTTCCATCTGCAATGTACGCCTTTCCAAGAACGTAGTGAATCTTGCAGTCACGTGGGTTCTTCTGGATTATGTTTTTTGCGGCCTTGATGGCGGCGCTGTATTTTCCCTGTTTAATCAGTTTCTGTATTGTTTCTGCGCGTTTCGGAGACGTTACGGATTTTATGGCAAAATATAGAAGAAAACAAATGGCTGTTCCAAGGACAGCAATGATAATTATTGTAATGGGATCCATGTGTTCTCCGATAATTTAAAAGACTGCAGATGATCGACGGATGAAACAATCTGCTATAAAGAATGTTAACTTTTTTACGCGAATCTGTCAAATATTGGGGTGTTGTATGAAGGAAAAGGGATTTTGTTTTAAGTGCTTCATGTGTGCTGTTTTACTGATGATGGCATCAGGAATTCATGCGGACGGCTACTCGGATGCTGTGGAACTTTTCCGTACAAACAAACCGCTTGAGGCTATCCCTCTTTTTCAGGAGGCTCTTTCCAAAGGAACAGCTGCACCTGACATCTACAATTACCTGGGTCTGGCATATTACCAGACAGGACAGATGCAGAAATCATTTGAGACATATCAGATAGGCCTTCTCATGCCCGACACGGATAAGCGTGTTCTTTACTATAATGCAGGCAACGTAGCGTTTGCTCTCGGCTACTATGACCGAGCGGATGAACTGTATACGTATGCGCTGAGCAAGGATTCTCATTTTGCGGCGGCAACGCTCAACAGGGCAAATGCGCGCATGAAGAGCCTGCAATACGAATGGGCCGTAGACGATTACCGGACATATCTTGAACTTGCACCTGAGACTGAGCAGCGTGAAAACATAGAAAAACTGATAGCACTCCTTACCCAGCAGATGGAGAATGGAACCCTTTCAAATCAGAATATGACATCACGTCAGATGGGTGCCATAGTCCAGCAGCAGATTGAGGAGTCTCTTGCAGCCCAGCAGGCAGAACAGGCCGCTCAGCAGGCTGCGCAGCAGGCCGCCTGGGAACAGCAGCGTGCTCAGGAAGAAGCAGACAGGGCCGCAGCAGAAGCTCAGGCAGCCGCTCAGAAAAAACAGGAAGAGGCAGAACGCAGACAGAGACTGCTTCAGGCTGCAGCCCAGGCATTGCAGAACAGTGCTGCCCAGACGAACAGTTCTGCAGGTGCTGAAGAGGTAAAGGATTATGTCCACGATGAAGAACTTGACTGAAAAGACTGATGGAGCAGTAAACGCTCAGAAAGATAAAAAGAAAACGATAATTGCCATTATCATTGCGGTTATTCTGCTTGCCGGAATCGGTATCGGCGGTGGTGTCATCATCAACAACAGATTGAAGGCTGCTGCTGCAGAAAGGTCACTTGCGGAACGTAATGCCGAACTTGCGTCTGCTGCCGAGCGCGAAAACCTGCTGAAACTTGTTCAGTCCTATCTTTCCCGTGAGGAATACGACCACGCCATGACCAAGTCGGATCGTAGCCATGTCGTTCTGTGAGCCAAGGAGTTGTTCCTGAGTATTGTCTTCCTAAGACCGCTTGGCCTCCGACTTACGTAATGCCGAACTTGCGTCTGCTGCCGAGCGCGAAAACCTGCTGAAACTTGTTCAGTCCTATCTTTCCCGTGAGGAATACGACCACGCCATGACC
>JAZUFS010000277.1:0-2063 GCA_045640805.1 Treponemataceae bacterium | reverse complement strand
TGCCGATGAAGGCAGCGCGGTCAGTGTCGAATGCAGCCATCGGTGTGCCGACAAGTGCCATCCATGTCTGCATGCTCATGTCGCCGCTCATGCTGATTTCGTCAGGATCGCGACCTTCCTTGATGGCGGCGGCGCGCATCTGGTCCGCCATGTGGTCATGGATGCTGATGCGGAGCATGTCGTTCACGCCGTCGTTTCTGGAAGCAAGGGCGCGTCCCTGAGTAATGAAAAGAGAATACTGCAGGTTTACCTGGTCCTGGGTGGTATTCCACTGATTGGTGAACTCGCAGTAGCTGAAAGCGCTTATCTTGCGCGGTTTGTCTGATTTGTTGGTGACCTGAAGGTGCCAGTACTCGAAGGTCTGTCCGAGCGGGACAAAGTATGTCGTCTTTGTTGCAATGCCTGCATATTCAGAAGAAATGACCGTGTATGCAGTACCGTGGCGGCATTCACTCTTGTATGAATCGAGCGGTTTTCCGACAGGCTGCCATGAAGCTGACCAGTAATCGCCAGATTCCTGATCACGCAGGTAGAAATAACGGCCCGGCTGATCCATCGGAACGGCATTGAAGCGCAGACGCATGAAACGGCCCTGTGCTCCTGATTTATAAAAGCCGTATCCACCGGCGTTGTTTGTAATGACAGCACCATAATCGGTTGAACCGAGATAGTTGCTCCATGACTGTGGTGTATCAGGCTTTGTAATTACATACTCTTTGGCTTCGTCGTCGAAATATCCGTACTGCATGTGTGCTCCTTAAAACGTTTTTCTAATCCTTGCATACTACAATCCCAGTAACAGGGATGCGTTCTTATATAATACAGCATCTTTGTCGGAACCGGAAAGGCCTAACTGCTCAAAACGATGCCATTCATCCTCATGATCCCACATCGGATAGTCTGAACCGAAAAGAATCCACTCAATACCGTGCTCGCGGATGAGTTTCTGTACGTCAGGGATTGGCAGTTTCCAGAGGGTGCTTGATGTGTCAAACCAGACTTTGCGGTGCGCCAGGTATTCTGATGCCGCCTGCCACTCCGTGTAGCCGCCCATGTGGGCTGCAATGAGTTTCAGGTCAGGATGTTTATCGAGGACATGAGCAATGCGCTTAGGGCCTGAGAAGTCGTAGCGGGCGTCACCAGCATGCACGAGGACGGGCATGTCGAGTTCAGTGAGCACTTCGTAGATGGGATCCATCTCAGGTTCATCAAGCTGGAATTTCTGGAAATCAGAATGCAGCTTTATGCCCTTAAGGCCCGCGAACGAGATGCGCTTGAGTTCCGCCTCAAAGTCATCGTAGTCGGGATGCATAGTGCCGAAACCGATGAATTTTCCTTCAGGTGCAGCGCGGCAGGCGTTGATGATGAAGTTGTTGACTGCCTCAACCTGGATGGCACTTGTCGCAGCTGAATGAACGACGTACTTATCTACGCCGATTCTTTCCCCGCTTGCGAGCAGCTGGTCTACACTGCCGCTCCAGGCCATTGGTGCATCGTAAAAATCGCCGATTGCCTTAGATGCTTTTGCGGCGATTTTATCCGGATATATATGTGCGTGAAAATCGATGATCATTACACAAAGCATAGTGAAAAGCACACGTAATGACAAGGATTTTCAGCACTTTTTACGCACAGACAGCATTTGCTCCGCCGCCGCCTTTTTCAACAAAATCATAGATGTTGTCCACCGTCGTTTCAGCTATGCGTGCAAGCGCTTCTTTAGTAAGAAATGCCTGATGTGAAGTCACGAGCACGTTCGGCATTGAAATGAGGCGCGCAATGACATCATCGGACATAATATGGTTTGAAAAATCGCGGTAGAAAATGTCTGCCTCTTCTTCATACACATCAAGGCAGGCGGCTCCGATTTTACGGCTTCTGATACCTTCAAGCAGAGCGGCTGCATCAACAAGTGCTCCGCGGGAAGTGTTTACTATGACGACACCCTTTTTCATGGCAGTGATTGACGCCGCGTCAATGATGTGGTGCGTCTCATCCGTCAGCGGACAGTGCAGCGAGATGATGTCGCTTTTCTCAAACAGCTCGCCGAGCGGCACGTAACG
>JAZUFS010000276.1:0-3996 GCA_045640805.1 Treponemataceae bacterium | reverse complement strand
CCGCGAAACGCAACAAGATAAAGGACATAATCATTCCAAAGCAGAATGTGCGCGACCTGGATGAGATTCCGGAGATAGTTAAGAAAGGAATCACGTTCCACCCTGTTGAGACGATGGAAGAAGTAATTGAGCTTGTGTTCTGATTCAACGGCACAATGCAGCTTTTTTTGGGGAATTTTGGTCACTTTTTTCGGGAAATCGCGTTTCCGGCACCATTTCGCGCGCTCGTTAATGCTGTAAAAGCATTTGGGTCGCAGGTGTAAGAGAGCACGATCTGTCGTTTTTCCGCGCAATTTCGTGCAAAATTGGAGTTTTTGGAGTTTTACGGCAATCTTGCGGCCTATTCTTGAAGGGAAATCGAGCTTTTATTGCGCGGAGAAAGCGCGATTTTTCAAGATTGCGCGCGCTCATACGAAAAAAGTGGTCACTTTTTTCAGCGTTTCATAAAAAAAGCACCAGATTTTGCCTGAAAACCGTGCAGCGCGCACACATCAGCACACATCAGCACACATCAGCGCACATCAGCGTGAACTCAGTCCAGGTTTCGCCGTCGCTCTCAACTTCAAGGCGGGCGTGGTGCGCGTCGGCGATTGACTTTGCTATTGAAAGGCCAAGTCCCGAGCCGCCGGTATCGCGGGTGCGCGAGGAATCTGCCCTGTAAAAGCGCTCAAAGATGTGATTTCTGTCCCAGTCTGAAATGCCGGTTCCGGTATTGCGTACTTTAAGCGTGATGTGGCCGCCGGCGCCACCTTCGACGGAAACGCTTATGACGGCACCTGCTGATGAATGGCGCACCGCGTTATCCACAAGAATGAGCGCCAGTTGCTGGATGCGTTTTTCGTCGCCCGTCATCTCAATACCGCCGGCAATTTGTGTTTCGAGCGTCATCTGCTTTTCAAAGATGACTGTCTCAAACGGCAGCACCACGCTTTCGACCGCACGGCTCAGGTCAAAGCGATTCATCTTGTAGCGGGTCTCCCCATTGTCACATTTTGCAAGATCAAGCAAATCCTTTACGAGGCTGCTCATCCGCTCTACTTCGCTCTTGATGAAGCCGGTCCACTTGTTTTCACCCGTTTCAGCAATAAGTACGTCCATGTTGGTAGCTATCGTGGCGAGCGGAGTCTTGAGTTCATGGCTTGCATCGGCGACGAACTGACGCTGTTTGCCGAACGCCTCACGAACCGGTTTGATTATCCAGCGGGAAAGAAGCCAGGCAATGATGACAGACAGACCAAGGCTGACTATGTAAATCATGAGTGACAGGCGGAACAGCTGGTTCTGCATGTTCTTTTCGACGCGTGTATCAATGAAGGCGGCAAGATATCCGTTGTTTTTCAAGGCAAGCTGATACTGCATGCCACTGTAGGTTCCACGTTCCTGTCCCAGGGCAAAAACTTCTGTAACGAGCGAGCATATTTCATCAGACGTGTAATGGACAGGGAAATCTGAAATGATTGAAGTTACCTGCCCCTGCGCATTTGCCCTGACGCAGAATGAGTTACGGGTTCGTCCCGGCTCAAACGGCTGTGCAAAAATTGAGGTGATGCCATCTTCACGGGAAATTGACATGCGGTTGAATTCACCAGATCCCGACGGATATGAAGAGTTTCCGGATGTTACGAGCGTGCGGCCATCCGTTGAAATGAGTTTTGCAAGCTGCTGCTGGTTCTGACGTTCAGAAATCTGCCTGTTCGTCACGTTTACCGACACAAAAACGAAACTGAAGACGACTGCCAGAATGACGACGATTGTCATGATGTACTTAATCTGCAGCTTTCTGATGACATCCATCTCAGCTGATTTGAATAGAGATCTTTCCGTTTTTTTCGTGAACACGAATTTCCTTCTTCATCAGTCACTGGGAAAGCAGATAGCCTGCCCCGCGGACCGTTTTGATTTCGACATTTGTTCCAAGAAACTGCATTTTCTTTCTGATAAAAGAAATATACACTTCTACGTTATTATATTCCGCTTCAGAATCGCCACCCCATATCTTATCAATAAGGCGCTCTTTTGTCAGAATCTGTTCCGGATTGTAAAACAGCGTCTCAAGTATCTGGTACTCTTTCTGTGACACCTTTACGCTGTTTTCGCCAGAAACAAGTTCATACCTTTTTGTTCTGAGCGTCAGGTCTCCGAACGTCAAATCTTCGTCGACAGGGTCTCCGCGACGCCTTGTGAGTGCACGGATACGGGCAAGCAGTTCGTCTGTAGAAAACGGTTTTGTCATATAGTCGTCGGCACCGGAATCAAGTCCGTTCACCTTGTCTTCAACTTCGTCGCGCGCCGTAAGCATGAGCACGGGCACTGCATTTTTTGCCTCACGCAATGATTTAAGGACCTGAATGCCATTCATTTTGGGCATCATTATGTCAAGGATGACAAGGTCGTACACGCCCGACATGGCATATTCAAGGCCGGCAAGTCCGTCATATGCGGCATCCGTCGGAAAACCGTTCTTTTTGAGGATTTCGCTTATCGCCTGTGAAAGAGGAACTTCATCCTCCACTAAAAGTACTCGCATGGTAGAAAAAGTATAAACCCTGAAACTTAAATGTATCTTAAGGGGATGAGCGGGCTGTCAGCCGAGTTTTCCCTTGTAATAGACGACATCAAGTTCATCAAGGCGCTTTTTATGTACATCAAGGCGCCGGGCAAAACTGTCAAAGTTCTTTTCTGCAGATGACAGCCAGAGCGCTTCTGACAGTGCGCACAGACGCGGATACAGCATGTACTCGGCAATGCGTGGCGCGTAGATAAGTTCGGTCCACAGGTTGCCCTGTCCGCCAAGAATGTGCGCCGCCTGCATTTCCTTCATGTCAGGGGTGACCGGCGTAAAGGCATATGAGTCACGCACCGTAATGACGCGGTGCATTCCCGGTTCAAGGTCATCGCCGTAATTCTTTGCGTCAAGATAGCACCCCGCCGTCTGCGGTGACATGACGACATCGTGTCCGAGTTCACTTGCCTTCTGGCCGCCTTCCATACCACGCCATGACTGCACGATAAGACTATCCGGCAGACCAAGTTTTTCCGTACCGTCAAGAACTTCATCCCATCCGACAGGACGCTTGCCTCTTTTTTCGAGCATACGGGCAAACTGTACGGTAAGCCAGCTCTGAAGTTCCCCTTCTTCACTGAGGCCGAGCTCTTTCATGCGCTTCTGACACTTGGGGCATTTTTTCCAGTTGGTACGCGGACACTCATCACCGCCGATATGGACATATTCGCCAGGGAACAGACGGCAGACAGTGTCAAAAACTTTCTCGAAGAACGTGAGCACGTCATCGTTTCCCGCACAGAGGACATCCTGGAAGATGCCGAAACGGTCTTCCACAGCGTACGGACCGCCAGTGCATCCCAATTCAGGATATGCCGCCAGGAGTGCGACTGCGTGACCGGGAGTCTCGATTTCAGGCACTACGGTGATATGGCGTTCTGCCGCGTAAGCAACTACATCGGCAATTTCTTCTTCTGTGTAGTAGCCGCCCTTGCGCGGATCCCACGTAAAGCGGTGGTCGTCGCGGAATGCCGCCGTCTCAATAAGGTTCGGGAATTCCGGGACAGGAAGACGCCAGCCCTGATCGTCAGTCAGGTGCCAGTGGAAGCGGTTCAGTTTGTGTAATGCTGCCACGTCGATCATCTTCTTGAGGAATGATGCACTGTAGAAGTTGCGGCAGCAGTCTATCATGTAACCACGCCAGCGGTAGGCGGGCATGTCGTTAATGACACAGCATGGAATTTCATCGCCGTACGTCATGGTAAGCTGCCGGAGAGTCTGCTTTGCGTAGAAGGCGCCCGTGTCAGTATGTGCCTTTATGGAAACACACTCAGATGTAATTTCGAGCACGTAGACTTCATCACGCAGGCAGGAATCTGCTGCGGAGTCTTTTTCAAAGGAGAACGGTACGTCTGTAATGAGTATATCCGGAGCTGCGGCTTTTTGTGCCAGACATGCGGCGGATTCAGTGAGTTTCGTGTAAAGCGGTGCGG
>JAZUFS010000275.1:0-5088 GCA_045640805.1 Treponemataceae bacterium | reverse complement strand
ATTGTTGAGTCTGATGAGATGTAACCCATCTTCTCCATCATGTACAGACATGTATCGCGTGATGTTGCATACTTCAGGAACTCAATTGCTGCGTCTTCGTTACCGCCTGCGATAACTGCATAGTTCTCTCCGCCAAGACCTGAAGCCTGAACCTTATCCTGTGGGATAGGAGCTACGTTCCAGTGCATGTCAGGAACTTCTGAACGCATTGTCGGAATCTGCCATGTACCGTTGATCATCATGGCGAGGTTGCCAGAGATAAACTGGTTCATTGTATCACCCTGTGTCCAGTTGATAGCCTCAACGGTCATACCGTTTGATTCAACCATCTTCTGAACCTGTGTCAGAGCCTTGATACCGTTTGCAGAACCGATTTCATATGATGTTGCACCTGTTGACCACAGCCATGTCAGGAAGTTGAATGTACCTTCCTCGTTCTGGAGTGAGCTGTGTGCGAAACCTGAAACATTGCCCTTTGTGCACTTTGCAGCTGCATCAAGGAGCTCATCCCATGTAGTAGGAACAGAAACACCTGCTTCCTTCAGCATGTCCTCGTTGTAGAACAGAACGAGGTCGTTGCTTCCGAATGGAACACCGTACAGGCGGCCATCGAGTGTACATGAGTTTACTGGTCCCGGATAGTATGTGCTTACATCAAACTTGCCTGTGATATCTGCAAAGATACCCATGCTTGCATATGAAGCGTGGTCTGGGTTATCCAGAATTACGAGATCAGGAAGTTCTGCTGCTGCAGCACCGATTGAAAGCTGCTTCTTGAAATCTGCGAAAGGTACGTACTTTGCGCTTACCTTGATTGCATCCTGCTTTGCGTTGAACTCTGTAATGATGTGATCCAGAGCCTTCTGATGACCTACTGTTTCCCAGTAATACCAGATTACAACGTCACCGGACGGTCCCTTTGCTGCTGGAGCTGCAGCTGCAGGAGCTGTTGTCTTTGCAGTGTCTTTCTTTCCGCCTGCGAATACGCAGAAAGTGAGGCACAGTACCATTAAAACCATCACAAATCTTTTCATGATAATCCTCCTTTTTTTTGAATTTCATATAAGATTGTAATGTTATTCTAAGTCCACCTTTTCAAGTAAAAAAATCTGAAAAATCTTTAAAAAGGTGGACAAAACTAAACTGATTTAACCTTTTCTTCAGGAATTTCCACCGGAAATGTCACCCTTATTTCAGTTCCTTCTCCAGGAGCTGACGTTACAGAGACTGTTTCCTGCCCGTTACAGTAAACATGCAGCCTCATGAGCGCATTGTACATACCTATGCCAAGCGAACCCCTGTCCGTCTGCCACACAAGAGAGTTTATCGTCTGTACCAGTTCTTCATCCATTCCCTTGCCGTTGTCACGAATGACAATTGCAATACGGTCCTCCTCAAGTTTCATCTCAACATCAAGAATGGACACGCCCTGGGCATTCTCAAACCCGTGTATGATTGAGTTTTCGACAAACGGCTGGATGAGCAGTTTATGTACGGGAATGTCCATTATTTCATCAGACACATCTATATTACACACAAACTGGTTTTTAAGGCGGTACTGCTGCAGGTAGATATATCTCTTGAGCCATTCCACCTCATCGCGGATGGTGACAATCTTGTTACTGTTGCTTATGGCATACCGCAGAATGTTGGCAAGGGAACTTATGGCATTGCTCATGTCATATTCTTCCTTATCAATCGCCATCCAGTTGACTGTATCGAGCGTGTTGTAAATGAAATGCGGATTTATGCGTGCCTCAAGCATGCGTATTTCCGCCTGCTGACGGTTCTCTGTCTCTTCCTTTTCTTTCTGGATGGCTTTCTCAAGGCGGGCAATTGTCCTGTTGTACTGTGTGACAATGGAAACAATCTCAGGCGGCATGTCTTTGTCTATGGAAACGGCATCCGGCAGGCTGCCGTCTTTCGTCTTACGCATGCCGTGAACAACGTCGCGTATGGAGTGTGTCAGCTGGCCGGATATGTTCCATATGAACAGCAATGTAATGAAAAGTGATGTCGCGCTTATTATTATTGAAATGAGGATATTCTCCCTTATCCTGCTGTCATTGGCCGTGTTATCTGTTACGTGGATTATTGTCCAGCCGGTCTGTTCGTCTTCATATGAATAGACTGTATGTGATTTTGAAACCTGCTCACTGTCGAACGGTTTTCCAAGCAGTGATTTATCCGCCGCAGAAATTATCGTGCCGTCTGTGCCCAGCAGCAGTGCATAATCATCCGTTTCCATCTTTTCCGGCTGGATAATCTCTGAAAGCAGTTCTTCGTCAAGCGAGACAATTACGATGCCGACCTGCTTATCAAGTTTACGCCAGTCAATGATCCTGTGCGCAAAATGGAACAGCTGATGATCCTTATTGATGAACGAGGTTGCATACTCCGTCTGATAGATATGCATCAGATTATCTGAAGCTACCTCTTCATACAGCTCATCCTGCGACATGCTGAAGTTTGAAAGCCATGAGTTCTCATATGTTGCGGGAGTCAGGGTATCGTAGGTAATGACCTTTCCGTTTTCGCTGATTATGGTAATTGACCGGATATACTCTTTTGAGTTGAGGATTGTCCTGAGCTGTCTGCGCATCTGGTTTGTGGTGACAGAAACGCTTTTATCGGTATTGATGTTATCAAGCCAGGCAACAAAGTCATCGCCCGTATACAGCTGATACATCACATCCTTATAGGAATCAAAACTCAGGTTCAGGTTCTTTGCCGTCTGTTCCAGATTGACCTGGGTAAGCTGTTCAGTATTATCCCTCAGGAGCCGGGTGACATGGAGCGCAGAATATGTGAGCAGTATCAATACCTGAACTGTCGTCAATATTCCGAAATATACAAGAAGTTTGAGCTGTAAGCTGAGCTTCTTTCTGGGTCTGCGTTCCATATCCCCTATTGTAGCATGATTATCCCTTTACTGCACCGCTTGTCATACCGGCAATGATGTATTTCTGCATGAAAATGAAGATTATTGCTACCGGAATGATTGTTACTATTGCAAATGCAGACAGGTAACTCCACTTCGTACCATATTGTCCCATGAAGTTGAATATACCCGCCGTTATAGGCCGTTTCGGTTGGTCAAGGATGAAGGTCATGCCATATGCAAGGTCACCCCACGCGTACAGGAACGAGAAGATGGCACAGACGATGACGCCCGGCATGGCGACAGGCACAAGGATGCGGATGAACGCCCCGAAGTGGCTGCAGCCGTCGATATAGGCAGCTTCTTCCAGAGACTTTGGAATGGATGAGAAGTAGTTCTTGAGAATCAATACCGAGAACGGAATGCCGATTGTCGCATCCGCAAGGATTGCAGACCCCCAGGTGTTGTACAGGTGGAGCTTCTTGAACATGATGAACATCGGTGTGAGCAGTACTGACACAGGCAGCATCTGGGTGACGAGAAAACCGAGGAGGATGGTCTTTCTTCCCTTGAACTTGTAGGATCCGATTGCATATGCTGCCGGAACCGCAAGAATTACTGCTATGAGCATTGCTCCCGTGGAAATTGCCATACTGTTGCCAAACGACTGGAACATATTGAAGTCGCCCGTTTCCACCTGGGCTGCATAAGACTTTTTGTTAAGTTCGTGCGGATAGAATGTTGGCGGGTACTGGAATATTTCCGCCTCATTCTTCAGCGATGTATTGAGCATCCAGAAAATCGGAAAAAGGATAATGAGCAGTATGAGTACGGCAATGATATTCCGTCCTGTCATCTTTGCCTCAAGTGAAATAGATTTACCTTTCATTTTTTTCTTCTCCATTCATGGTGATTTTTATATAGAGGATGCCCACAAGCAGCAGGACTACAAGCAGAACGTTCGCCACTGCAGAACCCATGCTGTACTGGAACTTTTCAAATGACAGCTTGTACGAGTAGGTCGACATGAGATGTGTCGCATTGACAGGTCCTCCACTCGTCATTACCCATACCAGGTCGTACACCTTGAAGGTGTAGATGAAGCCGAGGACGAGGATTGACTCAATGGTAGAGCGCATGAGTGGCAGTGTTATCCTGAAGAATTTCTGCACCCTGTTCGCTCCGTCAATGGACGCACTTTCATACAGTTCCTCATTGATTGAGGTCAGTCCTGTTGATATGAGGATCATGTTGAACGGAATACCTATCCAGATGTTTGTAATTACGACGGCAATCATCGCGGTGTTCGGGCTGGTAAGCCATTCTATATTCTCACTTATGATTCCCACTGCCTGAAGGAAATAGTTGATGATACCGACTTTTGTCGAGAACATGAACTTGAACATAAGACCGGTAATGGTCATTGGAATCATCCACGGAACCATAAGCAGGCCGCGGATTGGTTTTGCGAATGAAAACTTCATATTGAAGAAAAGTGCCAGTGCAAAGCCTATGATGAACTGCACGATAAGACACGAGACGGTAAATACCAGTGTGTTCTTGAGCGACTTCCAGAAAATCGCATCCTTGAATAAGGTCGCGTAGTTCTTAAAGCCGACAAACAGCTTTTCTCCCTTTACAAGGTTTCTTACGGTGACATTCTGCATACTCAGAATAATGTTGCTTACAATCGGATATCCGACGAATATGAGCATGTATATGACGGCAGGCAGAACAAACAGAAAGCCTGCCTGTTCATGTCTGAATGCCGATTTCAATGTACGTTTCACAATAGCCCCCTTTTTTTTACCTGCATTCTCTTAGTGTTATAGTAAGGGCTGCAGTTGTATACGCGAAATATGAAAAATCTTTAAAAAGGGGGATAAACCTAATGTTATTTTACCGTGTTGCGGTAACTTCTGGGCAGCATTCCCGTCACTTCACGGAATACCTTTGAGAAATACTTAGTGTCTGAATAGCCGACTGCTTCACTTATCTCATACGTTTTCATGTCAGTCGTACAGAGCAGTTCCTTCGCCCGGTCAATGCGTACGTTCCTTAGGAATGTCGAGAACGGAATTCCCGTTTCCTTCTTGAAAAGCGTGCCGAGATATTCGGGTGTGACATTCAGTTTGCTGCCTATAACGTCGAGCGTGACACCCTGGCGGAAGTTTTCAAGAACGTACCGTTTTGCCTTTTTTACAAGC
>JAZUFS010000274.1:0-2359 GCA_045640805.1 Treponemataceae bacterium | reverse complement strand
TGAGTTTTATGAAAAGACGGTGGGCGCCAGATTCATAGAAGGCGGCACACCCGAAAACAGCGTGTATCAGCGGCTGGTTCCAATGTAAATCCAGCTCAGGCGGCACATCTATTTCATCCGAAACATACTTGCCGTTTTTCTTACGCTGCCGGACACACTCCGAAAGCAGATACTCAATCTGTCCGTTCACCGAGCGGAAGTCATCCTCCGCCCAAGAAGCAAGTGCGTCATACAGCTTTGCAGAAAGCCGTAACGGGACTTGCTTTTTGCCGGCGTCTTTACCGGCGGACAAGTCTGCCATCAGTAAAGACTTCCTGAATTAACGATTGGCTGTGCATCGTGATTGCCGCAAAGGACAACGAGCAGGTTTGACACCATCGCAGCCTTGCGTTCTTCATCAAGCTCAACCATGCCGCCCTTGTTGAGGCGCTCCAGAGCCATTTCAACCATGCCGACAGCACCGTCAACAATCATCTTGCGGGCGTCAATGATGGCAGAAGCCTGCTGACGCTGGAGCATGACAGCTGCAATTTCAGTAGCATATGCCAGGTACGTGATGCGGGAATCGACAATCTCAATGCCGGCGACATCAACTTTTTTCTGAATTTCGTCCTTGATGCGCTGGGCAACAATCTCGCTGGAACCGCGGAGGGATCCTTCATCAGCAACACCGTCGCCTGTCGTATCGACATTCTCAGCAACGTCATACGGATAGATGCGGACGATGTCACGAAGTGCCGTGTCGCACTGCAGGGAAAGGTATTCCTTGTAATTGTCAACGTTGAAGGCTGCCTTTACGGTGTCAACAATGCGCCAGGTAACCGCAATGCCAATCTCAATCGGGTTACCAAGGCAGTCGTTTATTTTCTGCTTTGCATTGTTGAGCGTCTGAATCTTGAGTGACATACGCTTGTCAGGCATACCGGAAACGACCGAAACCTGACCGGCACCGGAAACTGACATCATAGGGCGGGAGGCCACATCGCCACTCTGAGAAAGCTTTGTAGTTGCAGCCGGATTCACGCCGACACAGAACGGATTGACGTGATAGAATCCTGCATCTTTCAGCGTACCGTAGTACTTGCCGAACAGGGTGAGCACAAGCGCTTCCTGCGGCTTAAGAACACGAAGGCCAAGCAGCGGAATCCAGCCAAATGTAAGATACAGGCCTGCTGCAATGACAACAGCAAGGTCGAGAACCGTCATTCCATATGCAAGGTTCTGAGCGCAGATAATGACGCCGACTATCGCAAGCGCATAAAAGGCAAGCGTCCAGAGCAGAACGCTCATGCCGTTTTTCTTTCCACCGATTACTTTTTCTTCCATTTCAAATCTCCCCGGGGCAGAGCAATTATATCCGCCCCTCTTTATTTACTGCAGGTAATCAAATCCCTTCTTCTCAAAACTTCTGATGCGGAGTGCACAGAGTCCTGCGAGCAGCGCATACAGAGCGGTACAGCACAGAACCATGACGCTGCTGTTGAAGGTGCTGTTAATGCCCAGAATAATGATACCGAACAGTACTATCATTGTGCCGAACATATTCGGGAACAGATAGACGGCAACCGCACTGCCCTGCTTTATGACTTCAATGTCGTTATCCCACTGAAGCTTCACGTGCTTTATGCCGCACACCATGCCCCACAGCGTTGAGAACACGCAGAGCACGATGCCTGAGAACAGGTACAGCAGGAACTGGCCGAACGTCGTGTGCGCACAGATGCAGAGGCACACCGTTCCGACAACCATGAACGGCAGGGTAATCCACAGGTTGAAGAGCATCTTGCCGCGGTACATGGTCTTCACGTCCATCGGAAGACTCTTGAGGATCCAGAGGTTCTTGCCTTCAAGCGACGGACTTACGGTGGTTGTTGAAACCATGCCGAGGAAGAAGTAGACGATGAACGGAATTGACGGCGCTATGACCGCAATGATTTCTGCATCAACGGGAACGCCGGGAGCAAGAAGACCGATGATTTTCTCTGCCGGGAAGATGAGCACGGCTATGGAAACGATGAAGCAGAGAATCTGGCCCATGCCGCAGTTTATCAGATAATTCAGTGAACTTAAGAAAGCGCGCCATTCCTTGAACGCAACTGAGCGGACGGCGCTGCGTGTCTTAAGCGTACGGAGCTTGTAGTTCTTGCCTGCGTGGCTAGCCATAAGGCGTGAGTTGATCTGGCGGTAGCGGCTGCCGACGAGCATGATGAACAGTTCGTATACAAGCACAGAAACCAGAATCAGGCCGATTGCGCCGCCAAGCTTTCCCTGAATTGCCTGCTCAAACCAGGCTGCAGGAAGGCACCAGGCGAGCGTTCCGTCAATGGCAGACGCAACATCCGTCATGACCTGCTCTACC
>JAZUFS010000273.1:0-3757 GCA_045640805.1 Treponemataceae bacterium | reverse complement strand
TTCCGCGTAACGGACAAGGAAGATACAGTTTTCACAACTTCTGTCCTTAAGGGAAGCGATGATGCAAGGTCTTCTGACGGCAATCTGTATCTGATTGTCGATACAACCAACCCGGTTGCACCTACACCGAAGTTCTCTCTGACAGGTACTGACAGTTCATGGACATCTGACCTGCTCACATCAAAGACTTTCAGTAAGTCTCTGCCATCCATAACAACTGATGCAGAAGCTGCTGCCCTGCCAGCTGACGTTGGAGCAGACTCCTTCTGGATTCAGCAGACAGCATACGATGCAAACGGCATTGATAAGGTCGAAGTTTCTATTGGTAACGACACAAATTATACTTCTGCAACACCAGTGTTGAACGGCGACGGTACACGTAAGACTGATGCAGACGGATATGACGTCTTCAAGTATCAGGTAACGCATGACCAGATTGCTGCAGCTTCTTCAGGAACGCAGACAATCTACATCAAGGTAACTGATAACGTCGGTAAGGAGCAGACCGTCAACGCCAACTTCTCTGTTGATAACGATGCTCCTGCTGTTGAAGTTTCAAGCCACACACAGAATGAGCATGTAAAGGGCGAGTTCTACGTAGGTGGTACTTCAAATGATGCACCAAAGAACAAGGGTGCCAAGACACTTGTATACAAGGTAACTGAATCTGCAACACGGCCATCCGACTGGACTGTTGCTCCTGTCAGCAACCTGACATATGCTGCACATGAAATTGCAAGCGACAATCTTGCAACATGGCGCATCTACTTTGATAACGATTTTGCCAACGACGGATATGCACACGACAGGACATTCAAGCAGGTTTTCGTTTCAATTCCAGCGTATGCAGATTACCTCATGGTAACTTCTGAGCAGAAAGTCGTGTACAGCAGGGATTATAACGGACATCACGCAAACGATGCATTCGTCGGACCAAACAACGGTTACGTCCAGCTGTACATCCACTTTAAGGCAACTGATGCATTCGGCAACACAAGCTACACAAGCATTCCGCTTATGTTCGACCCGCAGGGTGATATTCCGAGTGTAGCTATATCATATCCGGGAGCAACCGCATACGGATGGCAGCACACGACGGTCAGCGGCCAGACACGGACTGCAGACGTTATTTACACGGCAAAACAGACGAACCTGAAAGCAGGCGATCCTGTTTACAAGACACTTGATGCTGTCATAAAGAATGTCCCAGATGGTCAGATTACCGAAGTTGATACGGCTAACAATAAGATTAATGCAACAGTCGACGGTACAAATCTTGATTACACCTGGTTCGGCGGTGCTTGTATTCAGGGTGGTGTCATCCGCGTACAGGGAACAGCCCTTGCAGAAGGCGCCAATAAGATTTCAGGTGTGTATCTGCAGATTGACCCAACCTATGACCCGGCATACGGCTTCCAGTGGACAAATGACGGAACTGCCGGTTCAGAGCTCATGCCGTATGGCGGCATGACTGAAGCACAGCGGCCTGCTGACAAGAAACTGAGCGTAAAATACACGCCGGTTGCCATCAGTGACTCACTGAAGGGTATTTCAGTCGGAAGTACAGGTGCATGGAGCATCAGTCTTAATGAAAGCGGTGAGTTTGACAGCGCTGATGAAGAAACATCCAATATGATTGCAGTACGAGCAGTCGTAAAGGATGACAAGAACAACGTCAGCCCGATAACAGACGCCATCATCATTACGGTAGACTCTGATACGCCGCGTATAGGTGCAAGTGAGCCGCTTGTCTTACGGCAGTATTCCGACAACGCTAACGGTACGGGAAAAGTTACCGCAGAACAGGAATACACAGATGACATGTGGCTTAAGGGCGAATGGTGGCTTGAAGGTTCTGTAGAAGACAAGAATGGTATCACAGAACTGAAAGTTGCTGGAACATCCATCATTGCCCAGAGTGTGGCTCATACTTGGAACGCAGGCCTTACGAGCAAGTCTGAGGGATATAAGCTGCATTACAAGATTGGAAACACGACGAATGGCGCGTTTGGAACGTTGACATACAAGATAAGTGCAAAAGACGGTGATACTCCTCCTAAGGAAGTCGAAAAGACAATCAGCGTCCGCTACGACAACAAGGCACCTGTTCTTGAAGGAACAAATGACCCGGATTACAACATAAAGCAGGAAGTTGTCCAGAAGAACGGCTTCTACACACTTGGTTCAGGCGTTCTTGAAGCTGGAGAAGGTGGCAACGTCCAGAGTGGATTTGAAAGACTTGCCCTGTATTTCGTCCGCCGCGGAACAGACAGCGGTGCTTCTGCAACAGTTGACCGCCTGTTCGACACATACTTCGTAAAGAAGAGCGTCGACGGCAATACAAACAACGAACTTGCCCTTTCAGGTCTGAGATATGATGCAACTGACAATCTCTACTACCTGCAGAATAAGACAGTAGGACACAGCGGTAACAGTGACAGGATTACACTTTCTGCTGCCGATGCAAACATCCATAAGGGCGGCATGGTAAAGATCCGCGACGCATATTACATCATCAAGGATATGTCTGCTGACGGTAAGACAATTACGCTTGACCGCGCACTTGCTGACCTTGGCGCTACAGAAACGGCACAGTTTGCACTGGCAATGATTGTCGACAACACGCAGACAGAAAAGGCCGGCACGCTTGATACAAACGGATATTACAAGCCGTCCAATTCCGACGACGGTGACTGCATGCTTGAAAGCGTCAACACGTCAAACGGAACGACTGTCTGGGAAGCAAACATCAACTCACGCAACATTCCTGACGGCGCCATCGAGATTCACTACGTCGCATTCGATAAGGCCGGAAACAGCGCACATGGCGTTGTAAACGGAACGGTTGCCAACAACGCACCTCGTCTTGCAGGCGTCAGGTACGGTGTTGATAACAACGGTGACGGCAACGTAAGTGGCAGTGAACTGAAGGATAAGCTGTTCGCCATGGACAATGGCAAGTACATAGACAGTGACCTTAAGACATCTTATATCCTCAAGAAGTCTGGCGGTGAAGAGTTTCAGGACAATGACGCCATCGTCAAGATTAAGGGAGCCGTAAAGGTTATTCCTGAAATTGTCGGTGGTAACGGCGATCTGTACTACGGATGGTCAGTCACTGAAAATGGCGGAACCTCACCATACTACACATGGTCAGTTACGGAATCTGGTCAGACAAAGACTGTAACACCGTTGAAGAACGGTGATACGCAGATCATCGGCTCTGACTACACCGGAAAGGGATTGGCAGAGGAAATCAGGGAAGCGGGAATCCTGCTTACGATGAAAGATCTGCTTAAGGGCAACATCAAAGACGGAAATGCTGGCAAGAACCAGGTCTTCACGTTCACCATCTGGGACAGCACTGAAGGCATGACACCAGGCTCTCTTGCTGAAGGAGTCGGAAGCCAGCGCGCCGTCATCAAGATGGTAGCCGACGTCAAACTGAAGGATGATGCAAAGCCATCAGCAGTAATCACGCCGTTCTACTGGCAGAACAAGAACAGCAACTCTGTCTACAGGACGACGGATGAAAACGAAAACACCATCATGCAGGGACACATCGATTTGAGTGCTGATCTGCCGGCGGCAAACTTCCCGACATCAACGACTTCAGGCGCGCTTGACCGTGATGACAAGGTATCTGGTGCAATCGTTATTGAAGGTACGGCAACCGACGATACGCTTTTGTCAGGCCTGTACATGAAGATTTACTCAGGAACCGGCACGAACCAGTTTGCGTTCACAAGTCGGATCG
>JAZUFS010000272.1:0-2834 GCA_045640805.1 Treponemataceae bacterium | reverse complement strand
TGTTCCGGCAGCAGCAACTGCAGGAGCTGCACCAGCAGCACCGAATGTAACATCATAAGCTGTACCGTTAACTGTTACGCTCATCTTATCAGCAGCAGGACCAGTTGTTACATTGTAAGCTGTTCCGTTGACATTTACTGTGTATGAACCACCCTTTCCGGCGCCACCAGCGGCTACCTTGAAAGAATCTGAGTTTACAGGACCATTTGCCCGTTCCTTGAAGAACTTTGGAGCCTTCTTCGGGAACATAGCATAGGTAAGTGTATCTTCGACTGACCCGTTTGCACCGGCAGCCTTTGCTTCTTCAACCATCTTGTCCCATTCGTGCTCGATGAGGTCAGCTGGGCGGCATGTGATAGCCTCTTTTCCGCTCTTCTCAACTGCGAGCTTAACGAGATCCGGATTAGGATCTGCAGGGAGCTTTCCGTAGTAACCTGTAAGCAGGCCCTGGAACTCTGGTGTCATCATCTTGTAGCGTCCCTGGAGTACGTTGAGTACTGACTGAACACCGACAATCTGTGATGTTGGAGTTACGAGAGGAACGTATCCGACGTCCTTGTGGACAATCTGGATTTCCTTCAGAACTTCGTCGAGCTTGTCAGAAGCATTCTGCTCCTTGAGCTGGTTTTCGAGGTTTGAAAGCATTCCGCCTGGAACCTGTGAAAGCAGGATCTGTGGCTTTACACCCTTGAGTGCTGATTCGAACTTTGCGTACTTTGCGCGTACACCGCGGAAGTAGTCTGAAATCTCAACGAGAGCCTTCATATCAAGGCCTGTGTCGTACTCTGTACCACGCAGAATCTCAACGATTGACTCTGTCGGTGAGTGTGATGTTGTCATTGACATTGAAGAAATGACTGTATCGAGAACATCAGCACCGGCTTCAGCAGCCTTTACCAGAGTTGCAACTGACATACCTGTTGTTGCGTGTGTATGAATCTGAACAGGAATATCAACCTTTGACTTGATGGCCTTTACCAGGTCGTATGCGTCGTATGGGCGGAGCAGACCAGACATATCCTTGATACAGATAGAGTCTGCACCGAACTTTGCATATTCTGCAGCGAGTTCAGCATATTTTTCATTTGTGTGATATGGAGTAACTGCATAAGAGATAGCCATCTGAACGTGCTTGCCAGTCTTCTTTGCAGCCTTTGTAGCACATTCCATGTTGCGTGGGTCGTTACATGCATCGAAAATGCGGAATACACCGATACCGTTGTTTGCAGCAGCTTCTACGAACTTCTCAACAACGTCATCTGCATAGTGGCGGTAACCGAGCAGGTTCTGGCCGCGGAGCAGCATCATGATAGGTGTGTTTGGAAGAGCAGCCTTAAGCTTGCGGAGGCGCTCCCATGGGTCTTCATTGAGGAAGCTGATACATGAGTCGAATGTTGCTCCACCCCATGCTTCAAGGCTTTCATAACCAATCTTATCGAGCTTGTCACAGATAGGAAGCATATCAGCTGTTGTCATGCGTGTTGCATGAAGTGACTGATGAGCATCACGAAGTACCAGATCAGAAATCTTAACTTTCTTTGCCATTTTCTTATTCTCCCGGATTTGTTAAACGTTCTTTTCGCGAGCTGCGGTTGCAATTGCTGCAACTATAGCTGTCGTGTTCTGAGCAGGGGCTGCTTTTTTAGCTCCTGATCCCTTTGCAGGTGCTGCATCCTTATCAAGTCCCAGCTTCTTGATTATCTTTGCGGTGATACTCATAAAGATAATCATGATGATGAGGAACCCGAATACAACACTCATACCCAGCAGAGTAAGAAGAGCACTCTGGCCAAGCATGTCGTTGATGGTCATACCCATAATATAGTCCTCCACGTATACCGTATGGATTCAGATAAATCCGCGGTATACAGCATTTACGTAATCAATTAAAGTATATAAAAAAAGAACGACTTATTCAAGAACTGCCATATCCGTGCTATAATTGTAGAAAGCATTATTACTTGGTATACTGACACTGTTTCCGCCTGCTCACTTTCAACACGGATGAGCATGTTTTGCGGAAGCTTCAGGAGGACACAAATGGATAAAAACGAACTCGTCTCTCGTGCAAAGGCTTACATCGAAGCTGAAAAAGACGAAGGATTCCGTAAGGAAGTTGAAGCGCTCATTGCAGATGCTGACAAGAACGCTGCAGAGCTTGAAGATAGATTTTACCGCTCACTCGAATTCGGTACGGGCGGTCTCCGCGGTGTAATCGGCGGTGGCACAAACCGCATGAACACGTACGTCATAAACAACGCAACACAGGGACTTGCAAACTATTTCATCAAGACATTCCCTGACAAAGCAAAGAAAGGCGAATTGAAAGCAGTAGTCGCTTTTGACTCACGCCGTTATTCAGACGTTTTTGCAGAAGCAACCGCACTCATTTTTGCCGCAAACGGATTCACGACATACCTGTTTACCAGCCTGCGCCCTACTCCGGAACTGTCATTTGCCATCCGCACACTCGGCTGCGACACCGGCGTTGACGTCACGGCATCACATAACCCGCCGCAGTATAACGGCTACAAGGCTTACTGGAACGACGGTGCTCAGGTCATTGAGCCGCACGACGCCGGCATCATTGATGAAGTAAATGCTGTTACGTCTGTAAAGACAATCAGCCGTGATGATGCAATCAAGAGCGGTAAGCTCGTCCTCATCGATAAAGAAGTTGATGAGAAATACTGGGCAATGTGCAAGGCACAGCTCTTCCGCCCAGACCTGATTAAGGAAAAAGCCGGTGAAGTAAAGATAGTCTACACACCACTTCACGGAACAGGTGCAATGCATGTCGAGAAAGTGCTCGGCGACCTCGGTCTCAAGGTAAT
>JAZUFS010000271.1:0-1606 GCA_045640805.1 Treponemataceae bacterium | reverse complement strand
CGCTTACTCTAAAGACTTTTCTCTGATTGAAGGCGCGACGCTTATCCGCGGCGAGAGCATACCGGAGGGCATGTATCATCTTGTGTGCGACATCATTGTCCGCCACACGGATGGCTCTTATCTTCTGATGCAGCGTGATCCACGGAAAGCTTTCGGCGGCATGTGGGAAGCGTCAGCGGGTGGCTCCGCACTCAAAGGAGAGGATGCCCGTACGGCTGCAAAACGCGAACTTTTCGAAGAAACCGGTATCAGCACTGACAATCTGGTTGAAATAGGCCGTACCGTCACTGATGAAAACCATTCCCTGTATGTATGCTGGCTCTGCATCATTGACGGAACGAAGGACTGTATTGTCTTTCAGGAAGGTGAAACCGTCGCGTACCGATGGGTTTCAGCGGAGTACATCAAATCCATGTCCAAAAACGAGCTTGTTACTCACCGCATGCAGCAGTTCATCGACGAGTTTCATTAAAAGAATCTATTTTTTCAACAACATTTTCATTGACATAAAGAGTGACAAATCCTATATTAAATATATCAACACAAGACACTGTCTCCAGCAGTGTTTTTGAGGAGGATATATGTCAGACGTCATGCAATATCAATCCCTTTCTGTCCTGAAACTTTTAAATGCATTTATTCCCATCACCCGCTTCAACAAGGGCGAAGCCGGCAAAATCATTGATGAAGTCAAAAAGGATGGCCCCAAAGTCATCATCAAGAACAACGCCCCCGAATGCGTCATGATTTCTGTCGATGAATACACCCGCCTGACAGAAGCTGCCAACCGGACAATCAGGCTTCAGACTGATAAGAAATTTGAAGCGCGGCGGAAGAAGATTGTCGAAATGATGCGCGCTCATGTTGAACCGCCACTGCCACCAAGTATTTCTGTAGCAGAAGCAATAGAAACGTACGGTCCTATCGAAGTAGATGAAGAAGCCGTAAATGAATTACGCAGGATAAGCATGTTATGATTTTATTTGATACAAACGTCCTGATCGATTACTGGAGAAAACCAAAAGAACTGCTGAAGTTGAAGATCGCGCCTGACAAATACGCTATCTGCGGTCCTGTAAAAAGCGAATTACTGCATGGTGCAAAAGACGACAGAGAAGCAGATAAAATGCTCGGTTTTTTTAAATCTTTCACGCTTTACATCATTGACGAATACGATTGGGATGTAACCGGCCTCATGCTCCAGACAATGAAGAAATGCGGCTTTTCCGTTCCCGTCACCGACGCGCTCATCGCCTACATCGGCATGAAATACGACATCCCCGTCTGGACGCGCGACAACCACTTCAAGATAATTCAGGCAGTCTACCCCGAACTGAAGCTGTACGAAGAATAATCGTGCGAGTCCGCTTATTGCAGCATGCGTACTTCCGCGTGAGATTAGCTCATGATACAATAGTAACAGTTCGATGAATGTGTTTTTTTGAGGCTTCGCATTTCAGGAGATTGGATATGAGTTCAAATCAAAAGAATGTCACTATACCGGTTTATATTGTTACTGGCGTCATCATCCTTCTTTCAGTACTGCTGGCTTGCTTCGGCGGAGGGATGGAATATCAGTTTGATGAAGCGTCGTTCACCATAAATG
>JAZUFS010000270.1:0-1570 GCA_045640805.1 Treponemataceae bacterium | reverse complement strand
TAAGAGAGCCGCCGCATTCTGCCTGAAAAGCGCTCACGCCTTCGCGCAACAAGCCGCTTTCTGCCGCCGCGGCGTCCAAAACCGATAAATCGTTAACAATGCGCACGCCCGCTTTTTCGGCGCGTTCGGCCTGTGCGATGCTCGCGGCGGGCTTCGGCGGGCGGGCTGCGAGCACGACGATGCTTTCCGGCGGAAGGGCGGGCGCTGCCTTGAAAGCAGATGATGCCTTATCAGCGCATTCAGTTTCGGAAGGTGGTTCGGACGCAATAAGCCGGCGGGCTAGTGCGTATCCGTCACCGCCGTTGTCGCCGGAGCCGCAGACAATCAGGACGCGCTGGGCGCCCGATGTCTTGAAAGCGGAAGTTGCCTTATTTTCGCACTGATCTTCAAAAAGCGAATCGCGCCCGCAGGCCTTGAATGCGGATAATGCCTTGTTTGCAGACACAACTCCAGAAAGCGAACCGGGCGCGCAGGCCTTAGAAGCGGAAGTTGCCTTATCTGCCGACACTGCTTCTGAAAGCTCACAAGACCCAAGCAGACGGCGGGCCAGCGCGCGGCGTACGGCTGCTTCGAGTGCCATGGCGGCGTGCTCCATCATCGTTTCTGTGGTAAGGCCGTACTCCTGTCGCGCACGTTCATCTAGCGGGCGGCTGTCGGCGAAAAGGGGTTTCATTTAGCGAGCACCTGATTCAGGAAAGCAATAATCTGCTTTGCGGCTTTCTCGTGAATGACAGGGCCTGGGTGCTGGCGCGAACCGAACGACTGTTCGGTCATTGACTCGCTCGTCAGATACACGACGCGCTCATCCCCAGTTTCGGCAATATAGCGTGAAACCGCACTACCAATCTCGCGGATAAGACCGACTTCGCACATTCCGTAAATCCATACAATATATGCTTTTGAATTGTTTTCACGAACTGTTTTCAGGAAATCAACAGCAGCATCAACAAACTGGGCGCGGGTCACTTTCGCCACTCCCGTAGAGAATGCTGTTGAATCATTTGTTCCCATGTTTATGATGACGGCATCAGGCTGCCAGGATGCGAAATCGTAGTCGTGCTGGCTTCCCATCTGCATATTGCGCTCGCCGTGGGTGACGCCGCAAATCTTCCTGTAAATGGACGTAATCGTGTGGTTCTCGTTACCGTCCCATCCGGAGATGATGCCCCATCCTCCCTGCGAGACAAAGCGGTATTCGGCGTTGAAGGCGCGCGAAACGACGGTGCCGTACTGGCCGATGGTGCTCATCCACGGGGTAATCCACTGCATCTCCTCGTGTGCCCCGCGAAGACCCTCGCCACTTGTAATGCTGTCGCCGATGAACTCGAACTTGTATGGGTGCTCATCCGGCGGGAAGAATTTTGCGTCTGCAGCTTCTATACCATGCACAACGAGCGTGTGGATTTTCTCGTCGTCATCGTTCATGGCCTGCGTGTCTTTGATAAGCTTTACGGTGTGTACGAGTGCCGGGTCAAAATTGCGGAAAAGGCACAGTTTTTGACGGCCGCGGTGCAGCATCTGCCTGCCGATGAGTGCGCCGTTTATCTCGATGAGGATCCACGGCTCAAAT
>JAZUFS010000269.1:0-2689 GCA_045640805.1 Treponemataceae bacterium | reverse complement strand
AAAGCGGCGTGGTATCTGTCTGCGGAAGGCCCTCTTGCTGAAAAGGATGAGTTTTACGAGGAGCGGCCATCTCAGATTTCTCTCGTGAAGAATATCAGCTCTGTTTTCAATGATGGTACGCTCGGAGTTTTTGAAGCGGGAACCGGTGTTGGAAAATCTTTTGCGTATCTTGTTCCGGCGCTGCTCTGGATCAAGGAGAATAATGAACGCGTCGTTGTGTCCACGGGAACAATCAACCTGCAGCAGCAGCTCGCAGAAAAAGATGTGCCGGCTGCCCAGAAAATGCTTGGAACGGATATCAGGTATATCCTTCTGAAAGGACGCCAGAATTACATCTGCAGACGCCGTTTCGCCGACGTATCAAGTGAGCGTGACCTTTTCACGGAGGAAACAGAGGAACTTGATTCAATTACCGCCTGGCTCAAAACAACTGAGACCGGTACTCGTTCTGAACTGACATTCATGCCGTCGGAGGGAATCTGGTCGCGCATTAATTCCGAGTCAGATGCATGCATGGGGATGAAATGTCCTTACCGTGAAGAATGCTTTGTCATGAAGCTCCGGAAAGAAGCTGCTGACGCTCAGCTGATTATCGTGAATCATCATCTTCTGTTTGCGGATATAGAGATGCGTCAGGGTGGGGCAGGATATGAGGATACCGCGGTCCTTCCTCCTTATCAGCATCTTGTTTTTGATGAAGCTCATGGTATTGAAGATGCTGCCACGAGTTTCTTTTCGGAACAGATTAACCGTTACAGACTGCAGAAACAGCTGAATCTGCTGTACAGACAGAAACGTGGTTCAAAAGCCGGACTCCTGTTCACCGTAGACGCGCTCGCATCTGCCGATGTGGATTTACAGGAAGTGATAGGTTTTCTGGAAGATATAAAGCTTGCCCTTCAGGAACTTGAAGATGAGGCGATGAAGGTTTTGGGTGACTGGTATACGTGGCGGCTTGACCCCAAGACGGCTCCTGCTGCAGAAGGAATCCTTTCCAAGATGCAGAACCTGCGCGGAGCAATAGCTGCTTTTGCTGGAAGAATGCGTACCATGCTCGACAGTGTCCCGGAGGAGGAGGCTGAGACGCCGCCAGTGTGGGAATGCCGACAGATTGTGAAACGTGTTGAAAACTGCGGCGCTGTCTGCCAGCACTTTGTTGACTGGAGTGAACACGACGATATGGTTTTCTGGATGGAAAAGCGCCGTCTCAGTACGGGTACCTTTTTCCCGAACTTTATTGAAACGCCGCTTGATATCTCGCAGACGATGTACTCCGGCGTGTTTGAACCGCTCAGCAGCATAGTCTGCACGTCAGCAACACTCAAGACAGCAGGCAGCTTCCAGTTCTGGAAAAAGCGTACGGGAGTACTTTTCGCCGAAAAAGAACGCGTTTCGGAAGGCGTCTTCCCGTCACCGTTTCCGTACAGGACGAATGTGCTCCTGTCAATTGTTGCCGACGCACCTGATCCCAAGGAGTACGGCTACCAGTCCTGGCTCGAAAATACGATTGTCGATCTGATACGTGCATCCCGCGGACGATGCCTTGTTCTGTTCACTTCCTACGACTCACTTAAGTACGCGTGTAACCATGCCCGGACTGCACTTGCTTCAAGTGGCATTACCGTCATGAAGCAGGGGGACGACGACCGGTTCCGCCTGCTGGAACAGTTCCGCAACGACAGTGCGAGTGTACTTTTCGCGACAGACTCTTTCTGGGAAGGAGTAGATGTGCCGGGAGATTCTTTATCCCATGTAATCATTGTCAAACTGCCGTTCCCTGTGCCAAGTGACCCCGTTTTTGCCGCCCGCTCCGAAGATGTCGAGAAAAAAGGCGGTTCCTCGTTCTTTGAGTTGAGTGTCCCGGAGGCAATAATTCATTTCAGGCAGGGTTTCGGGCGTCTCATGCGCCGTGCAACAGACCGCGGTGCGGTGACGGTTCTTGACGGGCGTCTTTTGAAAAAGGCATATGGCAGGATGTTCGTGGAAAGTGTGCCTGAAACGAAACAGTGTTTTGCACCTCTTAAGACAGTGCTGGGCACTGTTGAGCGATTCCTGTCGTAGAGCATCACTGACGTATCAGATTCCAGAAAAGCAAAAAAAAAGCTGCGGTACCGTAATGGTCCACAGCTCTTTTTTATACCAAACAAAAATCTTATTTGAAGTCTTTTGGGCGGCGTTCTGTGCGCTTGCACTTTGTGCACTCAGCGATGTTCTTGAGTTTGCCGTTTTCAAACATAGTCTTCATCTGAATTTCTCCACCGCATGAGCAGAAGAATTTATGTGTTGCGACAGTTGTACGTGAGTTTTTACTGGCTCCAGCCATAATCAGCCTCCGGAATTTCTTTTATTAAGAAACTATACACAAATTATGTTTTGTAGTCAATAACTGACTGAAAAGAAGTCGTGTAATCCGCTAATTTCTTCTGATATAATATTTAATACACTTGACTAATCATTATCGGTTTGGTAACATAATCCACAGTTTTAGATTGGAGGGTTTTCCTTTGGCAACAAAACAATCATCTGCAGAAAAAAGACATAAGCAGAGTGAAGTCCGCCGCTTGCGCAATAAAACCGCAAAAAGTTCAGCACGTACAAGTGCTAAGAAATTTGTAGAAGCTGTACATGCTAAGGATTCTGCACTTGCAGCCGAGAAGCTGAAGGCTCTTTGCAAAGAGCTCGATACAGC
>JAZUFS010000268.1:0-4622 GCA_045640805.1 Treponemataceae bacterium | reverse complement strand
CAGAAAACAAGAAGATCCTGCATAACATTGAACTGCTGCTCTTCAAGGAAGACACACTGCTCAAGTACATGCTTGATAATGATGAAGAGACAATTACACGCCTCTACACACTCATTGATGACCTTGCAGACTTTGACCCGGCAATCAAGATGACAATGCGTAACCGCATTCTTGAGAAGATGCCAAAGTTCAAGTTCCCTGGTTCAGAAGAAAAGGCTGTTACTCCACGCGGACTTATCGTTACCGGCAAGATGCTTGCAATCAAGAAAGATGTGCTTGAAAACCTCATCAAGGTTGAAGTTCCAAAGAACTCCAAAGAAATTGGTGATGCAATTGCAATGGGTGACTTGAGTGAAAACGCTGAGTACAAGGCAGCTCGTGAGCGCCAGACACAGCTCAATGCTCAGATTACACGCCTTCAGGACGAGATTGACCGCGCACAGGTATTTGACCCGACAACAGTTACAACAGCACGTGTTTCATTCGGTACAAAGGTTACACTGTTCAACACAGAATCAAAGAAAGAAGAAGCATTCACAATTCTCGGACCATGGGAATCAGATCCGGAGAATGCAATCATTTCTTACATGTCACCACTTGGAAATGCAATCCTCAACAGCAAGGTAAACGACAAGCTCAAGTTCGAGATCAACGAGCACAAGTACTCTTACGAAGTTAAGGAAATTGCAGTTGCTGACATGAACTAAAGGTTCTTCAGCCAATAAAAAAGCCGGACAATTCGTCCGGCTTTTTTTTGTTCTTTTCAGATTAATGTACGTATCAGAGAGAGCCCTCGCCGTGTTTCTCAAGCGCGAGTTTAGCTTTTGTCTTAAGACCGCTCTTCTGATTGTCAGCAATTGCCTGAATCTGGGGTAACAGGTCATGGAACATATTCTTGCTGAAGATATCAATGCCAATACCCTGTGTTGACGCGTCCTTACTTTCAAGATATCCCTTGCAGACATCGTAGAACGTTACATTCTGATATTTTGCAAGCTCTTTTCCAATATTGTACCTGAGCGTCTTTTTCTTATCATCATCAAGACATGACTTTGCAAGGTCAACAACGAGCTGTATTTCTGTTGCCCTTCCATCTTTCAACAGGACTTCTGCAGCTTTCGAACGTGCTGCATCGCCTTTCTTCTCATCCTGCAGTACTTCTGTCAGGAAATCGTATGCATCCTGTTCATTAAGCATTCCCAATGAAGCATAACATTCATACTTGACCGTTGTTTCAGAGTCATTTTTCGCGCGGTATATAAGGCTTGGCATACATGCCTTGAATTTCCATTTTCCTGCGGCCTTTGCTGCTTCCTGACGCACTTTGTAGTAATTGTCACGAAGCGCTTCTATCATGAACTGTTCTACCTCTACAGTATTGAAATACGACAGTCCCTTTACCGCGTACGTTCTGATGTTGGAATCTTTATTCTGGAAAAGTTTCATGAGGACAGAGACAGATTCGCTTTTTTCCATAATGCCGATTGCTTCTGCCGCATACATGCGTACGTAGGTATTCTGATCTTCATCCTCAATGATTTCTACGAGTTTGTCCCATGTTTCGACAGCATGAATGGCCCCGAGTGCTTTCATGAGATTCTGCTTTCTTGCGGTTGTGAGAATGTCGTTATCGAGAAAATCCGCCAGAAAAACAGCTTCATCCGGTCCGCCACATTCTCCCAGTGCAGAAAGTGCTGCATCGAAATAGTCTTCCTGTTCATTATCCAGAATGTCAGTCAGATACGGAGCTGCAGCCTGTATTTTAAGTGCACCGCAATACTTAATGAGCAGATTGATCGTGCTCTTTTCTTCATCGAAAGGATCTGAAATGACCTCAACTGCAAATTCAGAAAGACGAGAATCCTTATTCGTTGTGTAATAAGTAATTATCTTGTCTTTTACATTGACATTCTTTGAAGTCTGGAATACTTTCCAGATATCATCTGACATTGTAGTATCTTCTTCTTTGATTAGCGTATCAAGAAGACTGGTAATCTCAGATTCAAGACCATACGTAAGGGTGTCCTTGCGTTTCTGGATTTCAGAATCGTCATCTTTATCAGTTTCTGCCGTAAGAAAGCAGAAACACATGGCAACCATCAGAAACAGGGCGATAATTTTCTTCATATCAGTTCCCCTTTGTTCCGGAATACCGGTCCAGGAACTGCTTCTTGAACTCAGTAAAACGGTCTTCGTTTATGGCTTTGCGTATATCTTTTACGAAATCGTTAAGGAAATACAGGTTATGATAAGACGCAAGCATAGAACTTAATATTTCATCATTCTTGTACAGATGACGCAGATACGAGCGGCTGTATTCACGACAGACACGACAACCGCATTCACTGTCTATCGGAGAGAAATCTTCCTTGTAGCGTTCCTGCTTTATGGACAGCGATCCATCATGCGTGAAATATGAACCGTTACGTGCATTACGGGTAGGAAGGACACAGTCGAACATGTCTATACCGTTCTCAACTGCTTCCAGAATGAAATCTGGTGTTCCGATACCCATTACATACCGCGGCTTATTGTCAGGAAGAAGGGCTGCCTGGTAGTTCAGGAACTCGGAATATACATCAAGCGGCTCACCAACTGAAAGTCCGCCGATTGCAATTCCCGGACAGTCAAGTTCTGATACGAATTCTGCACTCTGCTGCCGGAGATCCTTGTAGAAGTTACCCTGGACAATCGGGAACAGCATTCCCGTGTATCCTTCGTCGACTTTCTTCAGCCATTCCGCTTTTGCACGCTTAGCCCAGTCTGATGTAATCCGCAGTGCTTCAACGGCTTTTTTATACTCAGTTCCGTAACCGGTACATACATCAAGCTGCATCTGAATGTCACTGTTGAACTGTGTCTGAACGTCGACGATTGATTCTGGCGTCATGAAATGGCGGCTGCCGTCAATATGGCTCTGGAAAGTGACGCCTTCAGGCTTTATTTTACGCAGCTTTGACAGCGAGAAAATCTGGAATCCGCCGGAATCTGTCAGGAAATTACGCTTCCAGCCGGAAAAGCCGTGAAGGCCGCCTGCCTTTTCAAGCAGATCTGAACCAGGGCGCAGATACAGATGGTACGTATTTGCAAGGATTATTTCAAATCCGATTTCTTCAAGCCAGTCTTTAGTCATTGCCTTTACGGTGGCGTTAGTACCAACAGGCATGAAAACAGGAGTCTGTACAGTTCCGTGAGCAAGTTCAATGCTTCCTGTACGAGCACGAGAATGAGCATCCTTATGATAAAGGGTAAAAATTTCTTTCATAATATTCCGTCTCTAGTATCGGAAGAAAAAGGCCTCTGCTTGATACACAAGGCTGTCAGGTACGGGTAAACTTAAGCAGTACCAGACTGATTATGAAAAAGACAATGACAGGCAGCCACGCTCCCGCAAATGCTGACAGGTACTCAAATTTTGCCATGTACATGGTGACCATCTGAGTGACATAAAACAGAACGGCAGCACTTACACAAAGGATTATACTTACAAGCAGAACATTCCTCTTTGAACGTCCGGTCAATCCGATAGAAAGAAGCACTACCAGGAAAATGATTGACGGGAAGGCATATTTCTTGTAATACATTGATTCCGCTTCACCTGACGGCAGTCCGGTCCTGTTGAGCAGTGCAACGTATTTTCTTGCATCTTCAGCAGTTACTTCATCTACAGACATTTCAAAATTCTGGAATGTGTCAGGAATTTCTGTCAGAAGGGCAACATCTTCTTCAAGCACTTTATCTACAGTGAACCCGCCGTTATTGTACCTGTACACTACTCCATTCTGCAGATCCCAGTGCTGTTTTTCTTCCTGCCAGTATGCGTAATCCGCAATGATTATTTCCTTTAAGAGTGATTCTTCTTCAACAACGACGGTGACAGAATACAGCTGCTTTGCCTGGTCATCGTAATATCCGGCTTTATAGACAATACTTCCACCTTCTGAAATAACGACGACATCATCATTGTTCTTGGAGTGTTCCTTGTTCAGCAGAAAATCCTGCAGCTCAACTTTCTGCTTGTAATATGGAACGACGACGGTGTTTTCAAAGTAAAAGAAGCCGAAACTAAGTCCGATTGAAAGGATGAGAAGCGGCAACGTAAATCTGAACAGGGATACACCGGATGCGAAAATGACCGTCATTTCACTGCCTGCATAAAGACCGCTCAGTGTAAAACTTATGGCGAACAGAACGGAAAGAGGAGCCGTGTACCACAATGCTTTAGGGAAATACAGCAGCATTACACGCAGCACCTGAGTCAACGGAACCTGATTCTGAATATAGTTCCAGAGATTGATGAGGATGTCGGCCAGATCAAGGACAAATGCAAAAAAGAACATTGTCACCAGGAAAGTTGGAATGAATTTTCTCAGGAGATAGCGGACAAATGTCATTTTACACGCACCTTTATGTACAACCCAAGACCGGTCGCACCAATCAATATGTCAGGGAGCCACATCGTCCAGAAACCATTCATGCCGTTTCTGATACCGAGTGTCTGGCCGATAATCATCATTGCCCAATATAGTACAGAAAGCAAGACACCTACAATAAGTCCTATTGTCTGTCCGTTACGCTTCCCGAAGATAATGGCCAATGGCATTGCAAGCAGCGCGAAAAAG
>JAZUFS010000267.1:0-2171 GCA_045640805.1 Treponemataceae bacterium | reverse complement strand
ACGGGAACAAAGCCCGTTTACTCAAAGCGCCTTCTGACAACAATCGCGCTCGGCATGGACGGCGAAATTCAGTACGCGCTTGAGGGAAGCGTCTTCATCGGCGGCGCAGTCATCAAGTGGCTGCGCGATGAGCTCAAACTCAATTCATCAGCACCGGAAGTGGACAGGGAAGCAGAGAACGTTCCTGATACAAACGGCGTGTATCTCGTTCCGGCATTTGTCGGCTTGGGAACGCCTTACTGGGACATGTACGCCCGCGGAACTATTGTCGGTCTGACACGCGGAGCCGGAAAAGCGCACATCTGCCGCGCCGCCCTTGAAGGCATTGCATACGAAGTGCGTGACGTGCTCGACTGCATGATTGAAGACTCGGGCGCTGAGATAAATGTGTTAAATGTAGACGGCGGTGCATGTGTCAGCAACATCATGATGCAGTTTGAGTCTGACATCATGAATGTACCGGTCTGCAGACCAAAGAACGTCGAGACGACGGCACTCGGTGCGGCCTATCTTGCGGGCCTTGCAACCGGCTTCTGGAAGAGCAAGAAGGAAATCCTTGAGAGGCGCGAGACTGATAAGCTCTTTACGCCTTCAATGGACGAAGAAAAACGGAATAAACTGTACGCAGGCTGGAAGCGCGCTGTTGAGCGTTCCCGTGCCTGGGAAGAAGAATAAAGGAGAGGACAGCAATGATTTACGACGTTGCAATCATTGGGGCCGGTATAGTCGGCGCCTCAATCGCGCGGGAACTTTCGCGCTATAAACTGCAGGTGTGCATGCTTGAAAAGTCAGATGACGTTTCCTGCGGCACATCAAAAGCAAACTCAGGCATTATCCACGCGGGATACGACCCCGAGCCAGGTACGCTCATGGCAAAACTGAACGTGGAAGGATGTGCCATGTATGCAGAGTGGGCTGAGCAGCTTCATTTTGACTACAAGAACATCGGTTCGCTTGTCGTAGGTTTCTGCGATGAAGATATGGCACACATCAGGAAGCTGTACGAACGCGGTCTTAAAAACGGCGTTCCGGGCATGAAGATAATCGACCGGGATGAGCTTGTGAAGCTGGAACCCAACATCAGCGAGAACGCAGTCGGTGCACTGTTCGCAACATCTGCCGGCATCATCAGTCCGTACATGGCGACATGGGCCATTGTAGAGAATGCAGTCATAAACGGCGTAAAGCTCTTTGTTGAAAACGAAGTACACGGCATAACCGGCCCTGAAGAAAACGCCGACAAGCTCTGGACGCTTCATACGGGACAGGGTGACATTCAGGCAAAGTGCGTCATCAACGCAGCGGGCCTGTACGCAGACGCCATCAGCAAAATGGCGGGTGCACGCGACTTTGAAATCAAGCCACGCCGCGGTGAATACTTCCTGCTCGACAGCAACTGCACGAGCCTTGCCCACCACACGCTTTTCCAGACACCTGATGCCATGGGAAAGGGCGTTCTCGTTACCCCGACGGTCGACGGCAACATCCTCGTAGGCCCTTCAGCAGGTGACGGCTCTCCTAAAGACAACACCGCGACGACAAGAAGCGGCCAGGATTTGATTTTCGACAAGGGCGAAAAGACCATTCCGGGCATTCCACGCAGAAACATCATCAACTCGTTCGCAGGCATCCGCGCCATCGCTTACAATGCAGACGGCACGCCGGTGAACGACTTCATCATTGAGGAAGACGCAAACAAGAAGGGATTCATCAACGTTGCGGGCATCTGTTCACCAGGCCTGACGGCGGCACCGGCGATTGGCGTCTATGTCACAAAGCTCGTTGAAAAAGCAGGCATCGCGCTTGTCCCCAACAAGGACTTCATCGCCGTCCGTAAGGGCATTGAGTCTTTCAAGAACGCCACGGCTGAGCGCAAGGAACAGCTCATTGAAGAAGATCCGTTGTACGGACGCATCATCTGCCGCTGCGAAATGATTACGGAAGCAGAGATTGTCCGTGCAATCAAATCACCTGTAGGCGCGCGCGACCTTGATGGCGTCAAGCGGCGGACAAGAGCCGGCATGGGACGGTGCCAGGGCGGCTTCTGTTCACCACGCGTCACCGACATCATAAGCCGCGAGCGTGGCATTGAAATGACGAGCGTCACCAAGAACGGCGGCTGCTCGTACATCCTCAATTCAAAGACGAGATAAGGCAGGAGAAAAGTATGG
>JAZUFS010000266.1:0-1936 GCA_045640805.1 Treponemataceae bacterium | reverse complement strand
CTTCAAATCTGTGTACGCTGACATTGGTGACGAGCAGTCTCTTGATGAGTCTCTTTCAACCTTCGGCGGTCACATGAAGAACATTGCGCGCATCCTTCGCGAAGCAGACGGCGACTCGCTCGTCCTTCTCGATGAGCTTGGCTCGGGCACTGATCCGCAGGAAGGCGGCGCCATCGCCATGCCCACACTCGATGAGCTTATCCGCCGCGATTCGTTCGTGCTCGTCACCACGCATCACGGCATCCTCAAGAACTACGGATACACGCATCCGTCGTGCACAAACGCTTCGGTTGAGTTTGACGCGGATACGCTTTCGCCTACCTACCGCATCCTGATGGGCGTTCCCGGGGAAAGCCACGCACTCGACATTGCGGAGCGCAACGGGCTTCCCGAAGACGCAGTCAAGGCAGCGCGCAGTTACATCAGCAACAATCAGGCAGATATTTCCGCGCTCATTGACGGCCTCAACAAAAAGCACGAGGAGCTTGCGCGCCTTGAGGCTGAGGCAAAGCAGAAGGAACGCCACATAAGCGAAAAGTGGCGCAAGGTTGATCTGAAGGATTTGAAGCTCCGCCAGCATGAGATGGAGCTCCGCGAACAGGGATGGCGTAAGAGCCGCGACTTCCTGGATGAGAACCGCAAGATGCTTGAAAACCTTGTCCGTGAGCTTCGTGAAGGCGAAATAACGCGCGAAAAGACGCTCAAGGTAAAGGATGTCATTAAAGACCTGACAGACGCTGTAGCGGCCGAGAAAACCGCCATGGATGAAGATATGGACGCTCTCGCCGCCGACAGAAAGGCGTACGAGCAGGCAGAAGCCGCTTCTAAGGCAGCCGATAAGGCCCGAGCCACCGGTAAGGCCAGCAAGGCTGGAAAAGCAGGACGCGCTTCCGGCCGCGCAGGTTCGCTTTCAGGAGCAGGACTCACGGGCGCAGACAGCCGCACAGGCGCATCAGGCACTGACAGTGGCGCACAGCCGACAGAGCTTTCAGAAGGCGTGGATGTCCTCGTCGGTAAGAACGAGATGCGCGGCACCATCGTCGGACCTGCTAAGAAAGGCAGCTGGTTCGTGCAGGTCGGCAGCATGAAACTTACCTGTAAGGAAAGCGAACTCGTCATCGCAAAGCAGCAGTCACGGCCGACCGTCTCCGTTGAGGTTGCAAGCGACGCTGACGATTACCGCACTGGAAGCGGAAACGGCGCATCAGGTGCCGGCCGCAACTCTCGCGACGGCTTTGAGACAAGCGCAGATGGCCGCGTCACGTTCGGCACGCGCGCCGCAGACAGACCGCAGTTTGAGCTCCGGCTCCTCGGCATGCGCTATGAGGAAGCGGAGAAGGCTCTGCAGAGACAGCTCGACCTGTGCGTCATCCACAACTTCAAGGAGTTCAGCGTCATCCACGGAAAAGGAAACGGTATCCTGCAGCAGATGGTGCACAATCACCTGAAGGAACTCGACGCCGTCAAGGAGTTCCACTTCGCAAAGCCCGAGGATGGCGGCAGCGGAAAGACGTACGTAACGCTGAAATAAGCGCGTATTTGCATACATGAGAACGGGGATGCCACAGCCTACCGGCGGTCCCCACACGCTGCGGCGCTATGGTATCTCACTCGTCCCGCAAGCGGGACTCGGGGCCGGTGCGGGTGTGGCCCGCCCTACGGCTATGTCATCCCCGTTTGCACATATTCAAAGCTAGGGGCGCTTATTTCAGCATGCGTACTTCCGCGTGAAGTTCGCTTTTTCACGGGCTTTGCCCGGGATGGAAAGGCAAGGAGCTTTTATGGAACTTTGGGACGCTTACTCTAAAGACTTTTCTCTGATTGAAGGCGCGACGCTTATCCGCGGCGAGAGCATACCGGAGGGCATGTATCATCTTGTGTGCGACATCATTGTCCGCCACACGGATGGCTCTTATCTTCTGATGCAGCGTGATCC
>JAZUFS010000265.1:0-7924 GCA_045640805.1 Treponemataceae bacterium | reverse complement strand
ACAAAATCGCAATCCATTGCTTCTGCAACTTTTTCCAATGTGGAGATTTTCATATTTTTCTCATTTTTCTCCATAGCGGAAACTCTTGGTTGGGTTACGCCTAGTCTGTTGGCCAGTTGCAAGGCTGTCATTCCAATGGCTTCCCGAATTGTTCCTATCCAGCTTTTGCCATTTGGAATTATGTTTCTATCTGATTGTAATTCTGCAGTTTTTCTGTCTAAAGCTCTGATTTCAATAATTCTTGTGTTCATATTCATAACCTATCTATTATCATATAATATCTAAAGTATAATATAAATATTATAATAATGACAAGTAAATATAATATAAATATTATTATAAAGTACTATCTCTTCTGTTTATGTCCGATAGAAGATGAATAAATCAGAACTACTTAGTCAGGTAATCGATTGTCATGCAGGCGGCGGCACGTACGAGCGCCTGCTTTTCTTTTTCTATAAGCTGATTACAGCGGTCAATTTTCGCAGCAAGGACGTCAGTCTCACTTCCGTATCCAGTGGCGAAAATCGTCTCGTTCTGCGCTATTTTTGAATCGCACGCCTCAACTTTCAGATCCTGGTACTCAATCTTCATGGTACACACGTCAATGGTGTTCCACTGCTCATTAAGCGTCTTGATGATGGTAGAACGTGCGTCGAGCTGTGAAATGTCTGCTGTCGCCGTCTCGCTTTCCCTGCGGCTTACATCTCGCAGTTTCTTGCCGCCATCCCAGATAGTGCTTTTAATGCCGATACTCAGGTTCAGAGAATAGTCGTCTTTCCGCCACCAGTTCGGTTCAACAAGCGGAACGCGGCTTCCTCCGTAGCTCAGCGATACCTGAAGGCCGATATCCGGCTTCCAGTTGACGGCGCCGCGGGCAATATCTTCTGCAGTCTCGTTCATCTGCTTAAGCTGGGTAAGAAGCTTTATTGAAAGCTGGTTCCCGCTTAAGGCGCGTTCTTCAAGAGCGGTCCTGTCGCCGGCCATTATCAGCGCAAGAAGTTCCTCGTTAAGTTCATACTCAATCTGGTCAAGGATAAGGTCAGAAATGCCCGTGGACCGGCGCAGTTCAAGAAGCTGCGTGGAAATCTGCTCATGTAAATCCTGCTGGGCAATCTCAAGTTCTTTTGCCTGAATGCGCGCATCAACAACATCCTGATGCAGCAGCATGCCGTTCCGTTCTGCATCTTCGCTTACTGCAACCAGTCGGTCAGCGTATGTTTTCTCTTCTTCAATTATGTCATCAATACGATTCAGGAACACAAGACTTAAAAGCCGTGTCTCAAGCTCAGATTCAAGCTGCTCTTCCTTGCTTTCAATCTGGGTAAGCTTTATTTCACTTACCTGCTTGTACAGCTTTATGGCGTTTGTAATTTTTCCCCACGTAAACACCGGCTGTGTCATGGTGAACTGCACGGAATACAGCGTATCCTCCATACCATCAAACACCTTTACATACGGAGATGACGACGTTCTTGAAGGAATACCCGCCGGCCATGAAATGGAATCAAGAATTTCATCAACATTCACATACACAGCATCAACAGGCGGCTTTGTCATATACGTACCGCTTACCTGCATGTCAATGGTCGGCCCGAGACCTGCATATGCATCCTTTACATCGAGCAGGCTGCGGTTATATTCTTCCTGAAGCGACCTGAGCTCCGTGTTGTTGGCAAGCATTTCCTGCCTGAGCGCCACGTAATCGTAGGCAAAAAGTGCCGTATATGAGAAAAATAAAACCGCAAAATAAGTTAATAATCGTTTCATATTCCTGTATTTAAAAGGGGGCGCCTGCCCCTCGGCCGCACTTCGTTGCGTCCTGCCCCCTCGAGCGGGGGAAATTCCCCCGCAACGCCCCCTTATAACTGCACGTCATACGCACTTGTTTTATCACTTCTAAGGGTCATCTGCTTTTTTTCAGTACCGGCGGCAAGTATCTGTACGTCAAGCGTAGCGTATCTTCCTGTATAGGCATCGTCTTCCCAGGTAAATCCAGAGCCAAGATTTGTGAATACTCCGTGTTTCTGCGTTCCTGAAGTTCCGACAGCTTCGGCTCTTGTCGTTGCTTCACCAAGATCAATGGAATACGTACCTGATGTATCTTTTCCCTTCATCGTTATAATAATGCCGTCGTCAGCTTCTGTACCTGCATTACTGTACTGTCCCTGCACTCCGGGAACGGCGAGTTTAGTGCTCTTTCCGTACAGACTGACGGAGAATGCCGGATTTTTAACTGTCTTCGTTATCGTTGTAACACCTGAACTGTCTGAGCGGAACGCATAATCATGTTTTTCACTGTCGCCGTTCCAGCAGCCTTTCCAGGTGACTGTATCGGCGCTGTGAACATAATCAATCGTAACAGCCGGTTCGTTCTCAATGCCGGAAGCCTTGTCGGCGGCGTTTTTCCAGCGCGGATAGCTTATGCTTATGGAACCGTTTCCTGTAATTGTTGCCTCGTATTTTTTAGGTGCAGCAGACGGCTGTGCGTCCGTGACCTGTGGAACAGTAACTTTTACGTATACCGGCACAGATGCAGGGCTGTCGTTTTTCACATCAGTAAGGGAAATATTCAGGATTGTCGTCTTCCTTACAGGAACGAGCTCTGCATAAACGGTATCTGTCGTACTGTCAGAAATAATGACTGTCGAGCCTTTTGTAAGTCCGTAGTTTTCGTGATAAAAGAGAAGATAAATGCGCGTATAGTCAGCGTCTTTGCCGAAATCAGTTCTTCCTGCCTTCCAGACAAGCTTGCTCAGTGTAAAGTGGCCGTCATTTCCAGTTGTGGTGTGTCCGTAGTAATCAACTGCAGGAGAAAAAACGGTGCCTTCTGTCCATTTATTGAAGTCTTTATTCCTGTCGCCTTCACTGGTGTATGCATATACATCAGCGTTTGCAATGCCTGCTTTAGGACTTGAAGCAGATTCTGCATCAACAAGAAGTCCGCCTGTTCCTCCGCTGAAAACACTGTAACAACCGGTAATTGAAAATATCAAAAGAAAGAAGAGACTTACTGCAATACCTTTACGCATTTCTATTTCTCCTGCTTAATTGTTTTTTCTTTTTTCCGCTCGCTTACATAATATAACACCGGAATAAGGATAAGGGTTATAAGCGTTGAAGTAAGCAGTCCGCCTACAATTGCCTGTCCCATAGGTGCGTATATTTCAGCTCCTTCGCCGGATGCCATTGCCATAGGAATGTCACCGAGCAGGGTAGTGAGCGTTGTAATCAGAATTGGTTTGATGCGGCTTGCAGCTCCGTCTGCAATACAGTCATGAAGAAGTTCGTTTTCTTCTGCTGCTGAAAGCGTGATGTGCCATTCGCCGTCAGCGTCCTGGGTTCCACGCTGCTGTGCAATTTCAAGCCTGCGTGCTGCCCTCAGCTGATTGATGTAGTCTACAAGGATGATACCGTTGTTGACGACAATACCTGCCAGAGAAATGAGGCCGAGCAGGGAAAGCAGGTTGAGCGTTGAGCCGAAGATAAGCAGGCCCAGAACGACACCGATGAAGCAGAACGGAATGGTCACCATGATGAGCAGCGGTTGCTTCAGGCGTTCAAACTGCAGTGCCATGACGACGTAGACAAGAAACACGGCAATGATGAGCGCTGTGACCATAGGTGTTATCATGTCACCGATAAGCGCCATGATACCGCCTGATTTTGAACTGACGCCGTTTGGCAGCGGATGTTCAGCCAGGTACTGGTTGACGCGGCTTGAAACGCCGGCTGTGTTTTCGCTTACAAGAGAAGCTGACACCGTAATGGTTGTTGCGCGGTCAGAGTGGTTTATCTGTGAAATTGACTTTTCCACGCGGATGTCAGAAAGGTTTGCAAATGAAACGTCCTGTCCGTTTGATGTGATTATATGTACATTTGAAATGGTGTCGCGGGTAATGTTGCCGTCTGCAATGTTTGAGCTTAAGTGAACGACGTATCTGTCGCCTGAATCTGCGTCTTTGTAGCGGCCTGCATCCATGCCGCGGAACAGAATGGCACTGGTGATGCCCGCCTCGTAACTTGTAATGCCAAGGCTGCTCAAGTATTCCTGACTCATGTCTATGACCATGGTACTTGTGTCGAAATCGGTGTCAAGGCGGGCTGTGACTACTTCGGGATCTGTCGAAAGGAAATCGCGCAGGTCGCTTGCAGCTTCGTACAGCGTGTCCATGTCCTCACTGATGAGCGTAAGGCCGTATCCGCCACCGCCAGAAACGTAGCTGACGAGCTTGTCGAAGCCGCCGTTTGCGACCGTTATCTTGCTGTCTGGAATGACGGCTGACCATATTTCCTGCATCTGGAGCATTATTTCGTGAACGCCGCGTTTACGTTCGGCAACAGGTACAAGTACGACATGCGCATAACCGCTTTCTGGTGATGCCTGGCTCACAATGCCTTTCGTATAGCTCTGTCCCGTGTAGACGACTATGTTGTCAATTTCAGGAACGTATTTGTACAGAAGCTGCTCGGCAACTTCCATCTTTGCCTTTGTTTCTTTAAGCGGCGTGCCTACAGGCAGATCGACTGCAATGTACCAGTCTCCTGAGTCTGTTGACGGAATGAAGGCAACTCCAAGCCGTAATGCAATGAAGACTGAGAAAACGAATAAAAGTACTGCTGCGACGATGACGAGAGGTCTGTTTTTGAGCGCGCCGTCAAGCAGCTTTCTGTAACCGGCTTCAACCTTATCCATTACGATGTCGAACTTTCTCGGCTTGTCACGCACTGTGGCACCGGTCTCTTTTAAAAGCAGTTTCAGAAGGTAGGGGACAATGACGACGGCAACAAGGAACGAAGCGAAAATTGCCATTATGATTGTCAGTGCAACAGCGTGAAGAATCTTTCCGATAAGACCTGAAAGAAGCGCGATTGGAACAAAGCAGACGATTGTCGTCGCGGCACTTGCAAAGATTGAAAGTGCGACTTCATCCCATCCTTTGTAGATGGACTGATTGACCGTGTAGAGCATATTGCCGTCAGCCGTGCGTTCCTTGTAGTAGCGGTACACCTGGTCAAGCATGACAGATGAGCCGTCGACAACCATACCGAGTGAAATGACAAGGCCCGAAAGACTCATCAGGTTAAGCGTAATACCGCACACTTTAAGGCCGATAAGGCTGAACAGAATGCAGAGCGGAATTGAAAGTGATATGGTGAGTGTCGCCCGCCAGTCTGCCATGAAAAGCATGATGACGAGAACGGCGAACAGAATGCCCATAATACCTGATGTTATGACAGTCTTGAGCGAGGCGTATACCTGTCTGCTGTCATCAGAAATAAGGTGAAATCGTATGGCCCCGGCAGTTTCTTCCTCAACACGGGAAAGAACTTTCTTGACCTGCTTTACGATTTTTACCGTGTCGCCGTCGTTGCGTTTTGTAATGCTTACAAGCGTCAGCGGATTAGTGCCATCAGTTACGTAGTATTCCTCATCCGGGTAAGCAAGAGTGACCTCTGCAACATCGCCAATCCTTATAATGTTCGTTCCGTCTGCAACGCCGACCGGCAGATTCCGTATATCATCAATTGACGTGAATCCGCCTGCATACCGGACTTGAATCTCCCTGTTTTCATATGAAGCGTTGCCTAATGGCAAAGTGACGTTGCCGTAATTCAGCACTTGATAAACCGTCGATACAGAAATGCCTTTTGCTGTCAGCTCGTCAATATTAAGCCTGACATCAACCTGCAGTTCTTTACCGCCTTCTATTGAAACTTCACTTACGCCGTCTATCTGGGTAAGAAGAGGTGTAAGTTCATTCTTTATATAATCAGTTATGCGGCCGGTATCCTGTCCGGCTTCTACAGAGAACGAAATGACAGGAAGCATGCTCATGCCGCCGACAAGAGCTGTCGGTTCGCCTGAAATGCCTTCCGGCAGATCACTCTTAAGCTGTGAGATTCTGTTTCTGAGTTCAACAAGCTGGTCATAGGCGTCGTAACCGTCGGCATAGGTAACGGTAATCCAGCTTACAGAGTTGTATGACTGGCTTTCTATACTCTTGAAATGAGGCAGCGTGACAAAGTCTTCCTCAAGAATTTTTGTGACTTCCTGCTCAACATCCTCGGCACTTGCTCCCGGATATATGGTCATGACAATTGCCTGCGGCATGGTGATGTCAACCATGAACTCGGTAGACATGCCTGCAACTGAATAAAGACCGAACACGGCAAGACAAATCAGAAGAATGGTAATGACAACCGGGTGCTTAACTGAAAATTCCGAAATCTTCAATCAGTACTCCTTGAGAACATCCTCATACAGGCGGACTTTCTGCCCGTCAAAGACGAAGTTCTGACCATCAATTACAATCCATTCATCTGCGTACTGCTCATCGACAATGAAATACTCGCCGTCGTTGACTGAAGTTTCCGGCATGACAAAAGAAACGGTGCCGGAATTTACGTCATAAGTGTAATAACTGCCATCCATTTTCTTTGCCTGCATGGGAACGACGGGGACATTTCTGTGTGTTTTGTAGACAACCTGCACTTTTACAAACATGCCCGGTCTGAAACGCTCTCCCGGATTATCAAGATGACAGACAACTTCAAAGTTCTTGCTTTCAGGCGAAATGTACGGGGCTATATTTTCAATAACCGCACTGCTGACGGCATCTTCGTACATTTCCTTTTCTGCCGGGCGCGTTACCGTTATGCGGATATTGTCTTTTTCAAGAGTAAACAGATCGAAATACTTTTCGGGAACTTTAAGCCGCACTACCTGATTAGTAAGGTCTCCCAGAATGGCGACCGGTGTTCCTGTGTTTCCAATACTTCCCACTGCCTGGTCTGCAATAAGGATAGTGCCTGAAACCGGCGCCCGTACTTCCGTGTAATTCATCTGCAGAAAAGCAAGATCGTACTGTGCTTTTGCCGCATCGTACTGTGCCTTTGCCTGATCATAATTCTGCTGTGTTGTCGCTCCTGCCTTCAGAAGACTTTCAACGCGGTCAAACGTGTTTTTATAGGCAAGATATGCCGCCTGTGCCTGAAGCATTGTCTGGCGGTACGGCTCATCATCTATCTTTGCAAGAAGAGTGTCCTTTTCTACATAATCACCGGCTTTTGCAGGATATTCCATAATGGTTCCTGAAACAAAAGGTACGACAGGAATCATATCCCTGACTTCAACATATCCGTTTATGGTGATTGATTCTTCAAGGTCACGTCTTTCAGGCTTCTGAATAATAACAGCCTGAAGGATTTCTGCTTTTTCTTCAGTATTTTTCGGCCGTGTTGTAAACCAGATGAGGGATGCAAAAACAACAATAACTGAAACAAATGCCAGAAATTTCTTCATATAGTAAAAATACTGACAACTTCATGTAAAATCAAGTGTCGTCAAAAAAAAATCCCGGCTTTGTAAGTCGGGATTTACATAAGTTTCTGTATGTTCTACAGCTTGAACTTGTCTATGTTACTCTTTACGATGCCGATGTTGTCTTTAGTCTTAATGGCCATTTCAAAGACGTTCTGGGCAGACGAGTTGATTTCCTGAACGCCGTTCGTCATTTCATCCATACTGCCGGCAACAGTTTCAGAAATCATCGTCAGGTTCTCAGCTGCTGCCGAAACATTTGTCATGCCGGCAGAAATTTCCTTTGACGTTGCCTGAACGTCATTTGTGGAATCGGTGACATCTTTCAAGGCTGACAGAACCTGCTTTGAAGATGCCTGCTGCTCAGTCATGGCCTGCTCAAGCTGGGTAACAAGAGTTTCTGTTCCTATTGTCTTAGCAGCAATCTGTTCAAAGCCTTCAACTGATTCAAGGGAGTTGCTGACGACCTCATTGATTGTTTCTGTAATTTCAGCAAGTTCTTCTGAAATTGCGCGTGACTGCTCTGAAGAGTCTTCTGCAAGTTTTCTGATTTCATCAGCAACGACTGAGAATCCCTTTCCTGCATCTCCTGCGTGTGCT
>JAZUFS010000264.1:0-1798 GCA_045640805.1 Treponemataceae bacterium | reverse complement strand
CAATAATCAGAAACTGATTGAAACTGTCCGCGGCGTTGGTTTCAGGATTAACGGATAAAACTCACCAGGTAAAAAGTTCTGCTTGAAAAACAGACAAAAACCCGTTACGGTTTAAACACCGTGAAACGTAATACGCTTGTTACGGGCATTGTTGCCCATGTTGATGCTGGAAAGACTACTCTCTCTGAGGCGCTGCTCTTCTCTACAGGCGCCATCAGGAAGCTTGGGCGCGTAGATAACCGCGACGCGTTCCTGGACACGAACAGCATCGAGCGTAAGCGCGGCATCACGATTTTCGCAAAGACCGCGCGGCTGCCGCTTGCGCTTCCAGAAGCGGGAGCCCCGGAAGCTTTTAAAAGCGGAACAGACAACAAGGCTTCAGGCAGTGATAAGGCATCGGGGGCCGGCGGCGAGCTCGTGCTTGTGGACACTCCCGGGCATGTCGACTTCGCGGCTGAAATGGAGCGCACGCTTTCGGTGCTCGACGCCGCCATTCTGCTGGTGAGCGGACCGGCGGGCATTCAGGCGCACACAAAGACGCTCTGGAAGCTGCTTGAAAAGCACAACATTCCGACTGTCATCTTCATCAACAAAATGGATATGAACGGCGCCGATTCCGGCCGCATCCTGGATGAGCTCCGTCACGCTTTCTCTGAAAATATCGCACCTTGGGAGAGTGAGGAACTTGCCGAAGCGGTAGCGGCCACAGACGATGCGCTTTTAGAAGCATATCTGTCGGGCGCGCTTCCCGGGAAAGCGGACACCGCACGCGCAATCCTCGAGCGTAAGGTTTTTCCGTGTCTGTTCGGCTCAGCACTCAAACTGGACGGCATTGACCGCCTATTGAGCCTTCTCAGTGAATTAGCGGCTAATAAGGCTCCAGACGCTTTCAAGGCAGCGCGCGCCGTGAATCCGCGCGAGGGCGCGAGCGCGGTGAAAGCCGGCTCAGCTGCTGTCCCAGGCATCGCTCCTGAAAGCGAACCTCAAAGCGCAACCAGCACCGCTTCTACAGGCACCGCCCCGAAAAGCGCATCAGTCATCGTGTACAAGATTAGCCGCGACAAGGACGGCAACCGCCTGACGCATCTGAAAGTGACCGGCGGCGTCCTGAAAGCAAAAGAGTTCCTGGGCGACGAAAAGATAAACGAAAGCCGCCTGTACTCGGGCGATAAGTACGAGCTCGTGAAAGAGGCGAGCGCAGGCGAAATCTGCGCCGTCACCGGACCACGGCTCATAAAGGCCGGAACCTGCATTCAGTCTGCAGCGTCAGGCGTCGGGGCTTCTGAAAGCGGATGCTCACCGGCTTTTGAAAGCGCGATGATTCCCGTATTGTCGTACGCGGTTTCGGCGCCGCCTGACATTGACGAGCCGCGCCTGCTTCACATCCTGCGTGAACTTGAGGAAGAGATGCCCGAGCTCAAGGTGACGGTCGCCGAGCAGACAAAGGAAATCAGCGTCATGCTGATGGGCGAAGTGCAGACGGAAGTGCTTGCCCAGCTTATAAGCGCCCGCTTCGGCTTTCAGGTCACATTCGGCGAAGGGCGCATTGCATACAAAGAGACAATACGCGAACCGGTGCGCGGCGTCGGTCATTATGAGCCGCTCAAGCACTACGCAGAAGTTCACCTGCTTTTAAAACCGCTGCCGCGCGGATCCGGCATGAAGTTCACGTCTGATCTGAGCGTCGACGTTCTCGCGCTCAACTGGCAGCGGCTCATCCTGACGCACCTTGCAGAAAAAGAGCACGCCGGCGTACTTACCGGCAGCCCCATCACTGACATCGAGATTACAGTCACTG
>JAZUFS010000263.1:0-1964 GCA_045640805.1 Treponemataceae bacterium | reverse complement strand
AGGTCAACGGCAATTCTGAGCGTGCTGAACTGGTTGCCGGCGACGGTGACGTACGGCTGCGGCATCATGGCGACTGCGTTTTCTGCGGTGTTCAAAGTCGGAGGCCAAGCGGTCTTAGGAAGACAATACTCAGGAACACCTCCTTGGCTCACAGAACGACATGGCTACGATCCGACTTCAGGTCAACGGCAATTCTGAGCGTGCTGAACTGGTTGCCGGCGACGGTGACGTACGGCTGCGGCATCATGGCGACTGCGTTTTCTGCGGTGTTCATGAGCGCGACAATCTCCGTCGGCTCGCTCTTCCACTGCACATCCACATCCTTGTTGATGTCGAGCCCGTTCTGCGCCAGAAGATACGTCAGTGCGTACTCAGGTGTAGAGCCGCGTCCGGTTGCGTAGACAGTTTTTCCGGCAAGGTCTTTCAGGCTCTGGATTGTCTGACCGTTTTTTTCGACGATGTACACAACGCCGAGTGTGTTTACAGCCATCATTTCGACAGCCCCGCCGGAGTTCTTGTTCAGAACGGCGCCAAGATTGACCGGAGCCGCGATGATGTCGAGCTCGCCTTTGAGAAACTTGGGGGAAATCTCGTCGGCAGAACCGGCAAGGGTGAACTCGTAATCGTTTGCGGTAAGACCATTCTCAGCGTCGTCGAGCAGCTTGACCATGCCCATTGTCGTCGGTCCCTTAAGGCCGGCAAGGTGCACGAGCGTTTTCGGCGCGTCAGGAGTCCGGGCAGCGTCTGTTGCCTCTGCAGTCACAGTCTGAGCGGCGTCAATCCCCGCTGCCTCAGCTTTTTTCTGGCAGCCCGCGAGAAGCAGGACCGCCGCTATCAGTAATGTCAGGGTAATAAGTGTTCGTTTCATGACTTAAATATACTAATAAGCACGGAGAATGTGCGTTGCAATTGCAACGAAAATGCGTGCGCGTGCAATAAAAAAAGCCGCCAGACTTTCATCCAGCGGCTTCTTTCATAAAAGCGTGTGCGCTTTTCTAGCGCAAACTTCTACAGCTTTGCTTTTCTCAGACGGACCTGCTCAATATCACTTGAGAACAGTTCGCGAAGGTCGTTGAGTCCCAGTGCCATGAGAGCCATGCGGTCAATACCGATACCCCATGCCAGGACCGGACAGTCAACACCCATAGCCTTGGTAACTTCTGGGCGGAAGATACCTGAACCACCGAGCTCGAACCAGCCGAGGACAGGGTGCTTGATATGAACTTCAACAGAAGGCTCCGTGAACGGGAAGTAGCCTGGAACGTACTTGACCTCAGTTGCTCCTGCAATTTCTACAGCGAACATTTCAAGGAAGCCCAGCAGTGTCTTCAGGTTAACATCGTCACCAAGAACGATACCTTCAGTCTGATAGAAGTCAGAAAGATGTGTTGCGTCGACCTTGTCATAGCGGAAGCAGCGTGCAATACCGAAGTACTTGCCCGGAACCTTTGCCTTTGCCAGCTGATGTGCTGAAAGGACGGTACCCTGACTGCGCAGGATCAGGCGGCGTGTCATTTCGTGGTCGAACTCGTAGTTCCAACCGCGGCTTCCTGTGTTTCCACCGTCTTTATGAACAGCAGCAACGTTAGAGAGGAACGGTTCCTCAATAGCTTTTGCATGTGTCGGGTTCTTGATTGAGTATACGTCGTGAATATCGCGTGCTGCGTGGAACTGTGGCATGAACAGCGCGTCGCAGTTCCAGAACTCGCTTTCAACAAGCGGACCGTCGAACTCTTCAAAGCCGAGGCCGCAGAGTTTGTCCTTTACGCTTTCAAGGAATGAAACATATGCGCTTGTGCGGCCTGGAATGATGCGTGCCGGTGGAACGCCGATGTTGTATCCGCGGAATGTGGCGTTCTTCCACTCGCCGCTTACGAGAATCTTTGATGTAAGTGAACCGATTTCGTTACCGGTAATGCCGGCGGCCTCAAGTGCCTTTGCAGCTTCAGTTGCGGCCGGCGTCA